>CAIUGQ010000109.1 GCA_903898725.1 uncultured Burkholderiales bacterium
CGACGCGACGATGCAGGCGTACGAGGACTCGGGCATCCGCGCGCTGGTCGGCTTCGCGATGATGGACAAGCCGATCATCGACAACTTCCCGTTCGCCGACGAGGCCTTCCCGCCCGCGCTGGCCGCGGAACTGCGTGCCGCTCCCCGGCCGACGCAGCAGGACTACCTCGGCCTGGTCCGCGACCTCGCGCGCGACCGCCATCCGCAGGCCTCGCGGGTCGGTGTGCTGGTGTCGGCCTCGGCGCCGCAGCGCTGCACCGACGCCTTCCTGATGCAGGTGCGCGCGCTCGCCGACGAGCTCTGCCTGCCGCTCATCACGCACGTGCAGGAGACCCGGCTGCAGGTGGTGACCGGGCAGCTCTTCTACGGCATGCCGATCGTCGAGCACCTGGACCGCATCGGCTTCCTCAAGCCCGCCACCAGCCTGATCCATGCGGTCTGGCTCAACCCGCGCGAGATCGACGCGCTGGCCCGCAGCGGCGCGACCGCGCAGCACAACCCGTGGAGCAACCTGCTGCTCGGCTCGGGCGTGCAGCCGGTGCGCGAGTTGCTCGAGGCGGGCGTCAACGTCAGCCTGGGCTCCGACGGCTCGTGCTCGACGGTGACGGTCAACATGCTCAACGTGCTGGGCAGTGCCGCCGCCGTCTCGAAGCTGCGCGGCGACCGCCAGGACCGCTGGCTGTCGGCGCGCGAGGCGCTGCGCGCGGGCACGATCGGCGGCGCGCGGGCGCTCGGCTTCGGTGATGCGCTGGGCGCGATCCGCGTCGGCGCGATCGCCGACCTCGTCGGCTACCGGCTCGACACGGTCACCTTCGCGCCGCTGACCGACCCGGTGCGCCAGCTCGTCTACGCCGAGCGCGGCGCGGGCCTCGACTTCTCGATGGTCGACGGCCGCGTCGCGATCGTGGGCGGGCGGATGCGCGGCATCGACGAGGCCGCGATCCTCGCCGAGATCGAGTCGGAGTACCGCTCGCTGGCCGGCCAGTACGAAGCCGCCGAAGCCTCGGTGGCCCCGGTCCTGGAGGCGGCCGAGCGGCTGTGGCGCCGCTCGCTCGCGCTGCCGATCCCCGCCGACACCCATGCCGCACGGCTGCCGGACGCGTGGTCCGGGCCACAGCCCTGACCGGCACCTGTCCTTCGAACTGCCCCCCGACCCTCCCCCCCTCGTCCTCCAACGGAGAAGCACCATGGTCAGTCCCGTCCGCCGCTCGCTCCTCGCCGCCGTCCCCGCGGCCGCCGCCGCCGCCGCCCTCGGCGGCCTGCACCGACCCGCCGCCGCGCAGGCGCTGACGCTCGCCCAGATCAAGGCCTCGGGCGAGCTGCGCATCGGCTGCGAGGCCGCCTACGTGCCGTTCACCTACCGCCAGGAGGGCAAGATCGTCGGCTACGACGTCGAGCTCGCCGAACTGTTCTGCAAGTCGCTCGGCGTGAAGGCCAACTTCATCGACACCGCCTGGGCCGGCGTGATCCCGTCGCTGTACGCCAAGAAGTTCGACGTGATCATGTCCTCGATGAGCTACACGAAGGAGCGCCTCGAGCGCGTCGCCTTCACCATCCCGTACGCCGAGGCCTCGCAGGCGCTGCTGGTGCGTGCCTCGGATGCCGACAAGATCAAGGCCCCCGCCGACCTCAACGGCCGCGTGCTCGCGGTCAAGCTCGGTTCCCCGGGCCAGGTGCTGCAGGAGAAGATGGCCGCGTCGCTGAAGGCGGCCGGTGGCGCGGGCTTCAAGGAGCTGCGCACCTTCGACGATCACCCCTCGGCCTATGTCGCGCTCGCGCAGAACCGTGTCGACGGCGTGCTCAACACCGTGCCGACGCTGGCGATGGTGCTCAAGGACGCGCCGGGCAAGTACGCGATCGTCAAGGGCATGGGCGCCGACAACTGGGCCGGCATCGCCGCGCGCAAGGAGGATCCGGAGATCGTCGCCTTCCTCAACGAGGAGCTGAAGAAGCTCAAGGCGAGCGGCGCGCTCTACGCGCTGCAGGAGAAGTGGTTCGGCTTCCGGATGACGCTGGCCGACGCGGTGCCGAGCTTCTCCTGACATGGTCTTCGACTGGGGTCTGGTGCAGAAGTCCCTGCCGCTGCTGGCGACGGGGTGGCTCACCACGGTGAAGATCTGCTCGCTCGCGATGCTGCTCGGCGTCGTGCTGGGCGGTGTGCTCGGACTGATGTCGCTGTCCCGCCTGGCGCCCGCGCGCTGGGCGGTGATGGCGTACGTCGACTTCATCCGCGGCACGCCGCTGCTGATCCAGATCTTCCTGGTGTACTTCGCGCTGCCGGTCGTCGGCATCAACCTGCCCGAGTTCTGGGCCGGCGTGATCGCGCTCGGGCTGAACGCGGCGGGCTTCATCGCCGAGATCGTGCGTGCCGGCGTCGGCTCGATCGAGCGCGGCCAGGCCGAGGCCGCGCGCTCGATCGGCATGCGGCACAACCAGATCCTGGTCCACGTGCTGCTGCCGCAGTCGCTGCGCGCGGTGGTGCCGCCCACCACCAACGAGCTGATCACGCTGGTCAAGGGCTCGGCGCTGCTGTCGGTGATCTCGGTCTACGAGCTCACCCGCGCCGGGCAGGCGATCATCGCCGTGCACTTCGCCCCGTTCGAGATCTTCCTGATGATCGCCGCCTACTACTACGCGACCATCACCGTGCTCGCCTGGCTGTCGCGCTGGATCGAACGCCGGCTGCCGGCATGGTGAGGACGACGCGATGACCCTGCTGCTAGCTGAAGGCATCACCAAGGCCTACGGCGGGCGCACCGTGCTGCGTGGCGCCTCGCTGTCGGTCGACGAGGGCGAGACCATCGTCATCATCGGGCCCTCGGGCTCGGGCAAGACGACGCTGCTGCGCTGCCTGAACTGGCTGGAGACGCCGGATGCAGGCTCGGTCGTGCTGCGCGGCGAGGCGATCGGCCGCGACGCCTCGGGCCGGGCGCTGTCGGAGGCCACCGTCGCCCGCCAGCGCAGCCGGATCGGCTTCGTGTTCCAGCGCTTCAACCTGTTCGCCCACCTGTCGGCGCTCGAGAACGTCGCCATCGGGCCACGGCGCGTGCTGGGCGAGACGGCCGACGCGGCCCGGGAGCGGGCGCGTGCCGAACTCGACCGCGTCCACCTGGCCTCGCATGTCGACAAGCGGCCGAGCCAGCTCTCCGGGGGGCAGCAGCAGCGGGTGGCGATCGCCCGCGCGCTGGCCATGCGCCCGGAGCTGATCCTCTTCGACGAGCCGACCTCCGCGCTCGATCCGGAACTCGTCACCGAGGTCGTCGACGTGATGCGCGAGCTCGCCGATGCGAAGATGACGATGGTCGCGGTGACCCACGAGATGCGCTTCGCGCGTGCCGCCGCCGACCGCGTGGTCTTCATGGACGAGGGCGCGGTCGTCGAGACCGGCACGCCCGAACGGATCTTCGACGCCCCCGACACCGACCGCACCCGGCGGTTCCTCGCCCACCTGCACGAATGAGCCCGAGCATGACCGACACGCCCCCGCCCGCCTTCGACCTGCTGCTGACCGGTGCCACCGTCGTCACCGTCGACGACGCCTCGAGCGTCGTCGAGGACGGCGCGGTCGGCATCCTCGACGGCCGCATCGCCTGGGTCGGCGCGGCCGATGCGCTGCCGAGCGGTGCGCGCGCGACGAAGCGCGTGGCGCTGCCCGGCCGGGTGCTCACGCCCGGCTTCGTCAACGTCCACACCCACGCCATCCTGACGATGGTGCGCGGCGTGGCCGAGGACCTCGGCTTCGCGCCCGCGTACACGCCCGGCATCCCCCACGGCCACGACGTCACGCCCGAGGAGGCGATCGCGCTGGCCCGGCTCGGCGCGGTCGAGGCGCTGCTCTTCGGCTCGACGCTGGTCAACGACACCTACGTGCACGCCGACCTGACGCTCCCGGCGATGGCCGATCTCGGCATGCGCGTCTACAGCTGCGGCCGGATCCACGACGCCGACTTCTCGCTGATCGGCGACGGCCGCTGGGAGTACCACCGCGAGATCGGCGAGCGCACGCTCGGCGAGGCGCTGGCGCTCGCCGACCGCTGGCACGGCGCCTACGGCGGGCGCGCCGGCGTGCAGCTCGCCGCGCACGCGCCGGACACCTGTTCGGACGACCTGCTGCGGCTGATCGCCACCGAGTCGGCGCGGCGCGGGCTGCGCGTGAACACGCACCTCGTGCAGAGCCGCAAGGAAGTCGAGCAGGTGGTGCGCCGATCGGGCATGACGCCGCCGCAGCTCCTCGAGGAGGTGGGGCTGCTCAACGACCGGCTGCTGGCGGCGCACTGCATCTGGATGGACGACGCCGACATCGCGCGCTGCGGGCGCGCCGGCATCCATGTCGCGCACATCCCGAAGGGCAACGCCACCGGCGGCACCGCGGCGCCGACCTCGAAGCTGCGCCGCGCCGGCGCGCGGCTGACGCTCGGCTCCGACAACATGCATGCCGACCTCGTCGAGGTGATGCGCTGGGCGCTCGCGATCGGCCGCATCCAGGAGGACCGCGTCGACGACTTCTGGCAGCCCGAGGACGTGCTGCGGATGGCCACGCGCGACGGCGCGTGGGCGATGGGCCTGGCCGACGAGGTCGGTGCGATCGAGGTCGGCAAGAAGGCGGACCTGGTCGCCTTCGACTTCCGGCGACCGCACCTCGTGCCGTGCATCGATCCGGTCGGCAACCTGGTGCACGTCGCCCAGGGCCGCGACGTCGAGCACGTGTGGGTCGACGGCGAGCAGGTGGTCGAGTCGGGCCGCCCGGTCAAGGCCGACCTCGAGACGATCCTCGCCGACGCGCAGCGCGCCTCGCAGGCGCTCTGGCGCCGCGCGCGGGCCTCGGCATGAAGCGCGGTCGCGACTTCGCCGGCTACGGCGGCCGCTACCCCGCCTTTTCCTGGCCGGGCGGCGCCGGTCTCGCGGTCTCGTTCGTGCTGAACGTCGAGGAGGGCGCCGAGCTCAACCTGACCGCCGGCGATCCGCGCAACGAAGGCCGGCACGAGGTCAACAACGAGATCGTCGGTGCGCCCGACCTCTGCATGCAGAGCCACTTCGAGTACGGCGCTCGGGTGGGCTACGGCCGCATCACCGGCCTGGTCGCGGACGCCGGCATCCCGCTGACGCTGAACGCCTGCGGCCGGGCCCTGGAGGCCACGCCCTGGGTCGCGCGCGACGCGGTCGAGCGCGGCTTCGAGGTCTGCTGCCACGGCTGGCGCTGGGAGACCCACGCGGGCATGGCCGAGGACACCGAGCGGGCCGTGATCGCCCGCACCGCGGCGACGGTCGCGCGGCTCACCGGGCGCCCCCCGACGGGCTGGCACACCAAGTCCTCGGCCTCGGTGAACACCCGGCGGCTGCTGGTCGAGCACGGCGGCTTCCTCTACGACAGCGACGCCTACAATGACGACCTGCCGTACTGGCTGGAGGTCGGCGACCGGCCGCACCTCGTGCTGCCCTATGCGTTCGACACCAACGACATGAAGTTCTTCGACAGCTTCGCCTTCGTGCGCGCCGACGATTTCGCCGACTACACCATCGACGCGTTCGAGTGGCTGCTGCGCGAGTCGCGGCACGGCCCTCGGATGATGTCGATCGGCCTGCACACCCGCATCGTCGGGCGCCCCGGGCGGATCGGCGCGCTCGCGAAGCTGGTCGATCACGTGCGCGGGCGCAACCGCGCCTGGTGCGGGACGCGCGAGCAGATCGCACGGCACTTCGCGGCGGCGGTGCCGCCGGAGCGCGCGTGAGCGGCGCCGGCGTCCCCGGCACCATGACCGCGCGCGGCCTCGCGGCCCGGGTCGCCGCCCGCGAGCTGCGCGCGGTCGACGTCGCGCGCGAGGCGATCGCACGGGTCGAGCGGCTCAACCCGGACCTCAACGCGATCATCGGCTTCGACCCCGCCGCGACGCTGGCGGAGGCCGCCGAGGTCGACCGGCGGCTCGACGCCGGCGAGGTGCTGCCGATGGCGGGCGTGCCCTTCACCGCGAAGGACAACCTCTGGGTCGGCGGGCGGCGCGTGTCGCAGGGCTCGCGCCTCTTCGAGGACTTCGTTGCACCGCGCGACGCCTGGGCGGTGGCCCGCTGGCGCGCGCTCGGTGCGGTGCTGCTCGGCATCACCAACTGCTCCGAGTTCGCCTGCAAGGGCGTGACCACCAATCCGCTGCACGGCTGGACCCGGCATCCGATGAACCCCGCGCTCACGCCGGGCGGCTCCTCGGGCGGTGCGGTGGCGGCGCTCGGTGCCGGGCTCGGGCTGCTCGCGCTGGGCACCGATGCCGGCGGCTCCACGCGCCGGCCCGCCGCGCACTGCGGCCTGGTCGGCCTCAAGCCCAGCAGCGGGCTGATCCCGCATCCCTGGGGGTTCGCCGAGCCGAACTACGGGCAGTCGGTCATCGGCGTGATGGCGCTCGACGTCGCCGACTGCGCCTGGGCCTTCGACACGCTGGTCGCCTTCGACGCCGCGGATCCGGCGGGCGTGCCGGTGCGCGTCGACCTCGGCACGGCCGGCCCGCCGCGCGAGCCCGCGCGCGCGCTGCGCCTGGCGTGGAGCCCGCGCCTGGGCATCGACCTCGCGGTCGACGACGACGTGCTGGCGGCGCTGCAGGCCCGCGTCGACGCGCTGCGCGCCGACGGCTGGGACGTCGTCGAGCGCGACCCCGTCTGGCCCGAGGGCGTGCGCGAGTATCCGCTGCTGGCCCTGCAGCAGGCCGGCCTGCACGCGCTCTACGGCCATCGCCTCGCCGATGCGCGCGACCGGATCGACCCCGACCTCGTTGCGCAGATCGAGGCGGGCGCGACCCAGACGCCGCAGTCGCTGGCGGCGGTGCTGCGGCTGCGCGAGCGCATCGTCGCGTGCATCGGGCGCTTCTTCGAGGACGTCGATCTGCTGCTGTGCCCGACCACGCCGGTGACCGCGTGGCCGCTCGGACAGCTCGGCCCGCCGATGATCGGCGGACGCCCCGCCGGCCCGCGCGGCCATGCGGCCTTCACCCCGCTCTTCAACGCCGCCGGGGTGCCGGCCTGCTCGGTGCCGGCCGGGTCCGTGCGCGGCCTGCCGGTCGGACTGCAGGTCGTGGGGCCGCGCTTCGAGGATGCGCGCGTGATGGGCCTGGCCGCGGTGATCGAGCGGCTGGGGGTGGCGCGCTGAGGACCGGCGGGGCGACGGCTGCTAGGATCGCGACATGAGCGACGTCCCCCGCCCCCGCATCAGCGCCCTGTACGTCTACCCGATCAAGTCCTGCGCGGGCATCGCGGTCGAATCGATGCGCTTCGATGCGCTCGGTCCGCTCGACGACCGGCGCTGGATGCTGGTCGACGACCGCGGCGACTTCATCACCCAGCGCGACGTGCCGTCGCTGGCGCTGGTGCGGCCGGCCCGGGTCGACGGCGGGCTGCGGGTGCTCGCGCCGGGCATGCCGGCGCTCCAGGTGACCGGCACCGGCGGCGAGCGGCGCTCGACCTTCTGCTGGGACGATCGGTGTGCCGGCTTCGACGAGGGCATCGAGGCGCGGGCCTGGTTCAGCGAACTGCTCGGACGCCCGGTGCGTCTGCTGCGCTTCGATGCGACCGCGCCGCGTGCCGCCAGCCGCAACTGGGTGGGCAGCGATGCCGGCCGCCCCGGCGCGCTGACACGCTTCTCCGACGGCTTTCCGCTGCTGGTGCTCTCGAGCGCCTCGCTCGCGGCGCTCAACGTGCGCCTCGCGCAGGCCGGCCTGCCCGCCGCGACCCTGCAGCGCTTCCGGCCGAACGTCGTGGTCGACGGGCTGGATGCGTTCGGCGAGGACCTGCTGGACACGCTCACGCGCGAGCGCGCGACCGAGAGCCGGGGGGAGGACTCGGGCGACGCCACGGGCCCGACGCCGACGCTGCGCCTCGTCAAGCCATGCACGCGCTGCACGGTGCCCGAGGTCGACCCGCGCACCGGCCGCCACGAGGCCGGGCTGCTGCAGGTGCTCGCCACCTTCCGCTCCGATCCGAAGCTCGGCGGCGCGGTGACCTTCGGACAGAACGCGATCGTCATCGACGGACTGGACGGTTCGCTGCGGGTCGGGGACGCGCTGCTGCCGTCGTACCGCTGGAGCTGAGGCCGGCCTGACCCGGGCCTGACCGGGTCGCGACGCTTCTCTGGACGCGGTCCCGACCCGTCGACACGTCGGACGTTGACCGGGATCAAGTCCTGCGTCCCGGTCCGGCGCCGGGCCGGACTATGCTCGGACGGACATGCCCGAGCCCGCCGTCGACCGATCCCGCCCCTGGCACGCGCTGAGCGCCGACGAGGCGCTGCAGGCGCTCGGTGCCGACGCCGACGCCGGGCTCGACGCACCGGAGGCCGCGCGACGCCTCGCCGCCCACGGCCCGAACGCACTGCCCGAGGCGGCGCCCCGCTCGGCCTGGCGGGGCTTCGTGCTC
>CAIUGQ010000110.1 GCA_903898725.1 uncultured Burkholderiales bacterium
CGCTGCGGGCGGGCCATCGACGCGGCGGATGCCGCGCCGACCTACCTTCGCGACAAGGTGGCGCTCGATGTCGTGGAGCAGGCCGCGCTCCGGGCGGCGCGCGCCGCGGGCGGGGGGGCGCGATGAGTGCGGCACCGACCGCACGCGCGCCGCTGCCCGGCTGGGCGGCCCGACCGATGCGTCGCGGCGACCTCGCCCACGTGGCGCAGATCGAGGCGCGGATCTTTCCGTTCCCCTGGACCTACGGAAACTTCGCGGACTCGCTCGCGGCAGGGTACGACGGCTGGGTCTTCGAGGTCGCGGACGAGCCGGCGGCACTGCTGGGCTATGCGATCGTCATGTGGCTGACCGACGAGGTCCACCTGCTGAACCTGAGCGTCGACGCGCCGGTGCAGGGGCTGGGCCTGGGGGCGGCGATGCTCGACTGGCTGATGGATGACGCCGGTTCGCGCGGTGCGCGATCGATGCTGCTCGAGGTTCGGCCGTCGAACACGCCTGCGCTGCGACTGTACGAGCGCAAGGGCTTCCACCGGGTCGGCCTGCGGCGCCGCTACTACCCCGCGCACGATGGCGCCCGCGAGGATGCGATCGTGATGGTGCGACGGCTGCTGTCGGACGGTCCGCATGGATGAACGTCGGCGCAGGGCCTGGGCTGCGCTCGGGATCGGGCCGGCCTGGCTCCTGCGCGACCCGCCGTCGACGGGTGAGGTGCCGGCCGATGCCCTCGACACGGCGTCGCTCGATTCGTCGGTCCCGGCACCGCTCGAGTCGATGCCGGACGCGCCGGTGGATCGGACGCAGGGTGTGCCGCTGCATGCGGCCGCGGATCAGGGCGTGGCGTCGACCCCAGTGCCGTTCCCAGAACCGCTCCCGGAACCGCTCCCGGAACCGCTCCCGGAACCGCTCCCGGGAGCGATGCCGGAGCCGGTCCCCGAGGATGCCATCGCCATCGCGCGGTCCCGCGCACCCGCCGCGCGACGCGATCCGGCGATCGCGGGCCTGTCGTGGCCCGCACTCTCCGAGGCCGTGGCCGAGTGTCGGGCCTGCGGGCTGTGCGAGGGCCGGCGACGCACCGTGTTCGGGACCGGCCCCCGGCCGGCCGGGTGGATGCTGGTCGGCGAAGCGCCAGGCCAGCAGGAGGACCTGAGCGGCGAGCCCTTCGTCGGCGATGCGGGCCGTCTGCTCGACCAGATGCTGCGGGCGATTGGCATCGATCGACCCGAGGAGGCGTTCATCGCGAACGTCCTGAAGTGCCGTCCGCCGGGCAATCGCGATCCGCTTCCGGAGGAGGTGGCCCGCTGCGAGCCGTTCCTGCTGCGGCAGGTCGAGCTGATCCAGCCGCGGCTCATCGTGGTGCTGGGCCGATTCGCGGCGCAGTCGCTGCTGCGCACGGATGCGACGGTGGGCAGCCTGCGGGGACGCGTTCACGCGTATCGCGCGGGCGATCGGTCGGTGCCGATGGTGGTGACGTACCACCCGGCCTATCTGCTGCGCAACCTGCCCGACAAGGCGAAGGCCTGGGCCGATCTTCGCCTCGCCCGCAGGACCTTCGACGCCCAGGGCTGATGCAGGCAGTCTGATGCAGGCAGGCTGAGGCGGGCAGGATCGAGGCGAGCCGGTGCAGCGGACCGGCTGCGCCGCAGCCGAGCGGCGCGCCTCAGTGCCGCGGCTGGCCGATCAGCGCGACCGAGTCGAACCGGCGCTGGTTCGCAGCATGCAGGCGCATGACGCCGACCATCGACAGCGCGACGAACGAGCCGAACATGATGATCACCCAGTTGATGTGCACGTCCGCGCGGATCAGCATCGCGTAGAGCGAGAGCATCAGCAGGATCATCAGGTTCTCGTTGAAGTTCTGCACCGCGATCGAATGGCCGGCGCTCATCAGCACGTGGCCGCGGTGCTGCAGCAGGGCGTTCATCGGCACGACGAAGAAGCCCGCGAGCGCACCGATCAGCACCAGCGTGATGTAGGCGATCGACAGGTCGCTCACCAGCGTCATCATCGGCACCAGCACGCCCATCGCGACACCCACCGGGAGTACCCGCAGCGAGCCCCGCAGCGGCACGAAGCGCGCCGCGACGACGGCGCCGACCGCGATCCCGACGGCCACCACACCCTGCAACACGGCGGCCTTCGACAGCGGCATGCCGAGCTGCACGTCGGCCCACTTGAGCACGATGAACTGCAGCGTCGCGCCGGCACCCCAGAAGAGCGTGGTGACCGCCAGCGAGATCTGGCCGAGCTTGTCGCGCCACAGCACGCGCAGGCAGTGGCCGAAGTCGAGCACGAGCCGCAGCGGATTGCGCTCCTGGTGCGCGTAGCGGGCGCCGGTGTCGGGGATGCGCAGGTTGAACAGCCCCGCCAGTCCGTAGAACGCGGCGATGACCAGGATCGCCGATTCCGCCGGCGTGTCGACGCCGGTCTCGAACGAGGGCAGGTCGAGCGAGAGCAGGCCGGCCGAGATGGTCGGGCTGATGAGCGCGCCGCCGAGCACCGTGCCGAGGATGATCGATGCGACGGTCGTCCCCTCGATCCAGCCGTTCGCCGCGACCAGCTTCTCGGGCGGCAGCAGCTCGGTGAGGATGCCGTACTTGGCCGGCGAGTAGGCTGCGGCACCGAACCCCACGACGGCATAGGCCAGGAGCGGGTGGACCGCGAAGAACATCAGCGCGCAGCCCGCGACCTTGATGGTGTTCGTGTAGAACATCACCTTGCCCTTGGGCATCGAATCGGCGAACGCGCCGACGAAGGGCGCCAGCACCACGTACGAGATCGTGAAGAACAGCTTGAGCAGCGGCTTCATCCACTCGGGCGCGTGCATCTCGACGAGCAGCGCGATGGCGGCGATCAACAGCGCGTTGTCCGCCAGCGACGAACAGAACTGCGCCGCCATGATCGTGTAGAAGCCGCGTTTCATCGAATCCGATTCGTCTCCGCGCCGCGTTATACCATGCCGATGTCGCCCTCGAGTTGACCGATGCCTCGTCCTGTCTCCGCTTCAGTCTCCCTCACTGCCCTTGCACACAACCTCGCGGAGGCTCGCCGACGTGCCCCGGGCACCCGGATCTGGGCGGTGGTCAAGGCCCATGCCTACGGGCACGGCCTGCCCGCCGCGATCCGCGGCTTCACCGGTGCCGACGGGCTCGCACTGCTGGAGTTCGACAACGCCCGCCGCCTGCGGGCGCTCGGCTGGCGCGGGCCCATCCTGATGCTCGAGGGGCCGTTCGGCCCCGATGACGTCGCGATGGCCGGAGAGATCGGCCTGTCCCTCGTGATCCACGACACCACGCAGATCGAATGGCTGCGCGGGCACGAGGGCAAGGCGATCGACATCTGGCTCAAGCTGAACAC
>CAIUGQ010000111.1 GCA_903898725.1 uncultured Burkholderiales bacterium
CCTCCTCGTTGGGCGCGAAGCCGCCGGTGATGATCATGCCGACCCCGCCGCGCGCACGCTCGGCGAAGAACGCGGCCATCCGCTCGAAGCCGCCCTCGGCCTCCTCGAGACCGGTGTGCATCGAGCCCATGAGGATGCGGTTCTTCAGCCGGGTGTGGCCGAGTTCCAGCGGTGCGAAGACGTGCGGGTAGCGGGCGATGCCCGGCAGGGCCGTCGGGGACGGCGCGGGGAGCGGCGAGGGCTGGACCATGATCGAGACTCGTGAAGACGATACAGCGCGACAGCCTAACCGGTGTCGGCCCGGCGCGCCCGCCGGCGGTACAGCCACCAGCCCGTGCCGGCCGCCGCCGCGAGCACGACGGTGGCGGTCGGGCCGGCGAGCCTGCCCGGCCACTCCGGCCCGGCATCCGTCCAGGCGTCGATCAGTTCGCGCCGTTCGGGGGCGTGGATGCGGCGGAGCACCGCGTCGAGCACGCCGATCAGCGGCGCCGCGGACGGCAACGCGGCCATGCCGAGCGAGGCCTGCACAGGAAGCACCGCCTGCATCCAGAGTTCGTCGGCGCCGAGCTTCAGGATCCAGTGCCGCACCACCGGCACCGGGCCCACCAGGGCGTCGATGCGGCGCGCCGACAGCGCACGCACTCCCTCGGCGATGTCCTCGAAGCGGACGAGCCCGGCCTGGGGCGAGGCCTCGGCGAGCATTGTGTCGAGCCCGCGGGGCACGCCGACCTTCAGGCCGGCGAGGTCCGCGGGCGACTCCAGGTAGCTGTAGCGCCGGCGGGTGAAGATGCCCAGCGCGTAGCGGGCGTACGGCTCGGTGAACGCGAACTCGCGGCGCCGCTCGGGCGTCGTGCCCAGCATCGGCAGCAGATCGACCCCGCCGTCGCGCAGCCTGCCGAGCCCCTCGTCATGTGTCGCGGACGGCAGGTACTCGAAGCGCAGTCCGGTGCTCGCGCTGACCCGCTTGAGGATGTCGACGACGAGCCCCTCGGGCGGCCCGCTGCGATAGGCGAGGTAGGGCCTCGCCTCGAAGATGGCGGTCCAGCGCACGACCGGGCGGGCCGCGATCCAGGCACGCTGCGCGTCGTCGAGCGCGAGTCCGGAGCTGGGCGTGTCGGCGCGGGTGCCGATCGGTACGGTGCCGAGCGCCGCGCAGGCGAGCACGGTGCGTCGGCGGGCATCGGGGGGTGCAGGACGGTCGGTACGGTCGGTACGGTCGGACGGGGCGGGTGACACGGCAGGCGGATCGGCGGGTAATGGTGACCAGCGTGTGACCAGCGTGGTCACGATGTTGGAGAGTACCCGGACATGGCGGGATCCGACATGTCGGAAACTCGCTTGACTTCGCGAGGTCGGGCGCTAGGCTCGTCGAAGCGGAACGGCGTCTGTTCCGCGATACGGAAACTGCTGCACGACCCGAGGGACGAGGATGGGCATCGACGCCGACACGCTGGGCTTCTCGCCGGACTGGGATGTTCCGGTCCGCTACATCGACCGCACGCACGCCTGGTACGACGCGCTCGGCACCGCCAACCCCTACCGCTACGCGTCGTACGCGCACGTGCCGTTCGCGCCGATGCGCACGCCGATGGTGCGGGCCCGCATCGCGCTCCTGACCACCGCAGCCCCCTTCGATCCGGCCAAGGGGCCGCAGGGTGCCGGCGCCCCGTACAACGCGGCGGCGAAGTTCTACACGGTGTACTCGGGCGACACCGCGCACGACCATGACCTGCGCATCGCGCACGTCGGCATCGACCGTCGCCAGCTCACCGACGACTCGAACTGCTGGTTCCCGCTGCCGGCCCTGCGGCGGGCGGCGGCGGCCGGCCGCATCGGCGAGCTCGCCCCGCGCTTCCACGGCGTGCCGACCAACCGCAGCCAGCGCCACACGATCGAGGTGGATTGCCCCGAGGTGCTGGCCCGCTGCCGCGAGGACGGCATCGACGCCGCGATCCTGGTCGCGAACTGCCCGGTGTGCCACCAGTCGATGGCGCTGACCGCCCGCCACCTCGAGGCCGCCGGCATCCCGACGGTGGTGATGGGCGCGGCCCGCGACATCGTCGAGACCTGCGGTGTGCCCCGCTTCGTGTTCAGCGACGTGCCGCTGGGCAACGCCGCGGCGCTCCCGGACGACCCGGCCTCGCAGGACGCGACCCTCGGGCTCGCCCTCGACCTGCTCGAGCACGCGTTCGCACCGCGCACCACCGTGCAGAGCCCGCTGCGCTGGACGCGCGAGCTCGACTGGAAGCGGCACGTGATGAACGTCGCGGCGCTGACGCCCGAGGAGCTCGAGCAGCGGCGCGCCGAGAACCGCGCGATCAAGCAGGTGGCGCAGGCGGTGCGGGACACGACGCTGGCCGGCCGCTGAACCGCCGCTGACCCGCCGCCGGGCCGCCACATCGCGACCCGGCGGCGCGGCATCTCAGGCGAGCGTCGCCTCGCCCTGGTCGAGCACCACGAGGTCGCCGCGCGCCGGCACGGTCACCCGGAACCGGGCAAGCGTGTCATCGCGCCAGAGCTCGATGCGCAGCCGGTCCCCCGGCAGCACCGGCGCCGCGAAGCGCAGCGACAGGCCGAGCAGGCGGCTCGAGTCGTCGTCGAGGAAGGCGTGCATCAGCGCCCGGCCGACCATCCCATAGGCGCACAGCCCGTGCAGGATCGGGCGATCGAAGCCGGCGGCCCGCGCGAAGCGCGGATCCGCATGCAGCGGGTTCGGGTCGGCGACCAGCCGGTAGATCAGCGCCTGCTGCGGCAGCGTCGCCAGTTCGACGACCGCGGCGGGCGGGCCGTCCGGGGGCGTCGGACGGGGTGTCGTCACCGCATCGCCGCCGGGCGGCCCGTTGTCGGGCCGGGCCGAGAAGCCGCCGTCGCCGCGTGCCATCAGCGTCATGGTCTGGGTCGCCAGCGGCGCACCCGCCGCATCCGACAGCGTGCGCTCGAGCACGATCAGTGCGCCCCGGTCGGCGCCCTTGTCGGCGACCGCGACCGCGCGGGTGACGCCGCGCACGGTACCGGCCGCCGGCAGCGGCGCGTGCAGCCGCAGCGCATGGCCGGCGTGCACGATGCGCGCGGCATCCAGACCAAAACGCGGCTCATCGATCCACATGAACGGATAGCCAAGCACGGTCGCGAAGGTCGGCAGCGCGACCAGCCCGGGCTCGAGCACGTGACGCAGCAGACGCTCGTCGAGGGGGTCCTCGCCGACGCCGATGCCGAGCGCGTAGAGGATGGTGTCGCGCGCGTCGTAGCGATGCTCGACGTCTGCGATCGGAGCGCGCTTGAGGGCGTGGTAGTCGAGGGCCATGGCGTCACTTCACCTCGAAGCGCAGCGCACCGCTGCGACCGTCGGCGAGCGTCACGGTGGCAACGGCGCGGGTGCCCCGGGGCAGCGCCTCGGGCTGCGGCGGCGCGAGCCGGTTCTCGCCGGCCGGCGCCAGCACGCGTTCCGACTTCACGCCGGCGACGAGCACGACCAGCTTGCCGCTGGCGCCTGCGGTGCTCACCGGCTTGCCGTGGTCGCTCAGGTGCAGGACCGGCCCCTTCGGCCCGGTGACGAGTTCGCCCTGGAAGCTGCCGGCCTCGGCGACCACACCACCGTGATGGGCCTTGCCGTGCGCTTCGTGCGCCGGCGTCGGCGCAGCGGCGAACACCGTCAGGGCGATGGCGATTCGCGCCGCGCGCACCGATGCGGATGAGGACAGGAAGCGCGTCAAGGCAGGCTCCTCGGGAAGGTCAGGCAGGGCATAGGCGGGCGAGCGCAGGGCGGATCGCGTCGAAGGGCCGGCGGCATCGTCGGTCGGATACCGGTTGAGACGGCGGGCCGCCTCAGCCCAGCACGGGCAGCGGCACCGCGCCGACCGCCCGCAGCAGCGCGCCCGAGTTCACCAGCGCGATCGATTCGACGATGTCCGGATGCAGATGGCGGTCGTCGTCGAGGGTGGGCACCCGTGCGCGCAGCAGCGCGCGCACCGCCTCCAGCGGCGGGCTGGAGGCCAGCGGCGCATGGAAGTCGCAGGCCTGCGCGGCCGCCAGCAGTTCGATCGCCACGATCGCCCGTGCGTCGGTGGTCATCGGCCCGAGGCGCCGCGCGCCGTGGGCGGCCATCGACACATGGTCCTCCTGGTTCGCCGACGTGGGGATCGAGTCGACGCTCGCCGGATGGGCCCGCTGGCGGTTCTCGGCGACCAGCGCGGCCGCGGTGACCTGCGGGATCATGAACCCCGAGTTCAGTCCGGGACGCGGCGTCAGGAAGGCCGGCAGGCCGGAGAGCGACGGGTCCACCAGCATCGCGACCCGGCGCTCGGCGAGCGAGCCGATCTCGCAGACGGCCATCGCGATCATGTCGGCGGCGAAGGCCACCGGCTCCGCATGGAAGTTGCCGCCGGACAGCGCCTCGCCGGTGTCGGCGAGGATCAGCGGATTGTCCGAGACGCCGTTGGCCTCGATGCCGAGCGTGGTCGCGGCCTGCCGGAGCAGATCGAGCACGGCGCCCATGACCTGCGGCTGGCAGCGCAGGCAGTACGGATCCTGCACCCGCGCATCGCCGACGAGGTGCGAGGCGCGGATCGCGCTGCCGGCCATCAGCGCCCGATAAGCACGCGCGGTGTCGAGCTGACCCGGATGGCCGCGCAGCCGGTGGATGCGCTCGTCGAACGGCGTGTCGGTCCCGCGGGCCGCGTCGGTGGACAGCGCGCCGGTGACGATCGCCGCCTGCATCAGCGCCTCGGCATCGAACAGGCCGGCCAGCGCGTAGGCGGTGGAGAACTGCGTGCCGTTGAGCAGCGCGAGGCCCTCCTTCGCGTCGAGCTCGAGCGGCGCCAGGCCGGCGGCGCGCAGCGCATCGGCCGCCGGCAGTCGACCCGCATCGGTGTCGATCTCGCCGACGCCGAGCATCGTGGCGGTCATGTGCGCGAGCGGCGCGAGATCCCCCGAGGCTCCCACCGAGCCCTGGCACGGCACGACCGGCGACAGGCCGCGGGCGAGCATCGCCTCGAGCATCGCGACCGTCTCGGGTCGCACCCCCGAGGCGCCCTGCGCCAGGCTCGCCAGCTTGAGCGCCATCATCAGGCGGACCACCCGCACCGGCATCGGCTCGCCGACGCCGGCCGCGTGCGACAGCACGATGTTCCGCTGCAGCGTGCGCAGGTCGGCATCGGCGATGCGCACGCTCGCGAGCCGACCGAACCCGGTGTTGATGCCATAGACCGGCGCACCGGCCGCGAGAATCCGCCGAACCGCCTCGGCACCGGCCCGCACGGCGGGCGCACAGCCCGGATCGAGGGTGACCGCCGCGCCGCCCAGGATCGCGCGCCAGTCGCCGAGCGGCACGCGCCCGGGCATCAGATTCACCGTCATGCAAGCCCTCCGTTCGGCGCGACCGATGCCGGCGCCGCGGTCATCGTAGCCGACGCCGCGGCCGGGTATCCTGCCGCGACACGGAGACCCTCGATGTCCGCGCTCGTCGCGATGTGGATGATGTGGCTCGCCGCGCTCGCTCCGCCGCCGCCCGCCGTCGGCGACGCGGGCGAGGTGGTGATGGTCGAGGGACGGGGTCCGGTCGCCCTCGGTGCGATCGACTGCGTGACGATCACGCGCAGCGCCACCCTGACGCGTCTGTGCCACGACCCGGACCGATCGCTCGCCTATGCCGAGGTCGTGGGCCGCTTCCGACCCTTCTGCGACGTCGACCGGTCGCTCCTCGATGCCTGGCTCGCGGCCCCGTCGATGGGCCGTTTCCTGGCCGATCGCATCGAACCGGCCCACCGCTGCACCTAAGCCGATCGCATGGGTCGCGCCACGATTAGCGGGTAACCCGTAAAGCGGACTCCGGGACGAAGTGCTACTCTTGTGGGCTAAGTTCCCATGCAACCATTTCGACACAATTCGACATGACGACGACGACGAAGCGACCAGACGCGGTACCGGCGGCGGTGACCACCCGTCGCGGCCGCCCTCCGCGGCGCGTGTACATCAACGTCCTGGTGAAGGCCACCACCCGTGAAGGCCTGACCCGGATGAAGGCGAGCGAGAGCCTGCCCAGCCAGGGCGAGGTGATCGACATGCTGGTCGCGCAGGCACTCGCACAGAAGCCCAAGCGCGGCGAGTGAACCGCCGCCGCGGGACTCAGCGTCTCGCGGCGCGAAGGAAGTCGAGCAGCAGCCGGATCACGGCCTCGGGCCGCTCCTGCTGCACCCAGTGACCTGCGCCATCAACGAGCTCGCAGCCGAGCAGCCGGGTGCAAGCCCGCGTGCGCAGGGCCTCGAGCTCGCCCGGCTTCTGATGGATGCCCCAGTCGCTCGCCCCGGCGATGAACATCGCGGGCACGTCGATCGTCCGCCCTGCCCAGGTCTGCTGCTCGGCGACGAAGCGGCCCGAGGTGCCGCAGCGGTACCACTGCAGTCCGCCCTGGAAGCCCGAGCGCGCGTACTCGCCCGCGTAGACCGCGAGCGACGGGTCGGGCAGCCAGCGGCAGGCGGCGACCTGTGCCGGTGTCGGTGCGTCGGCGGCGACCGAGGCCGGCATGTCGGCGGCCAGATCCATCACGTAGTAGGTCGGCAGCTTCGCGAGCTCGCCCGCCTCCCAGGCACGCAGCGGATGCGGCCGGTTCGAGCTCAGGTCGGCGCTCTTGGCATGGTAGTAGGCCCGCAGGAACGCATGCAGACCCTGCGGCGCCTCGAGCATGTCGGCGTCGGCCTCGGGCGTCGAGTAGTACCACTGGTAGTGCTTGCGCGGGCGTGGCAGCGCGGCCAGCGCAGCCAGCTCGATCGACGGATCGCGCGGCGCGCGCTCGCCGCCCAGCGGCGGCAGCGAGGGCGGCCCGCCGAACGGGGCGCTCATCGTGACGACCGAGCGGAACACGTCGGGGCGCATCAGCGCGCACCAGGCCGCCACCGGCGAGCCGAAGTCGTGCCCGATCACCGCCTCCACCTCGCGCCGGCCGAGCGCCGCCACCAGGCCGAGCGCATCGCGGACCAGGTTCGCCATCCGGAACTCGGCGAGATCGGCCTCGTAGCCGCGGCGCCAGCCGGTCGTGCGGCCATAGCCACGCTGGTCCGGGGCGACGACATGCCAGCCCGCGTCGGCGAGGGCCGGCATCACCGCGCGCCAGCTGTACGCGAGCTCCGGGAAGCCGTGCAGCAGCAGCAGCATCGGTGCGTCGGGCCGCTGGTGACCGGCTTCCAGCACGTGCATGCGCAGACCGTTGACCCCGTCGACGAAACGCGACCGGATGCCGTCGGGCAGCAGCGCCTGATCCAGCGGCTCCAGCGGCTCCTGCGGATCGCTCGCGACGGGGCTCATGCGTCCACCCTCCGGGTCGTCGTCGGATCGAACCAGTGGATCTGGGCCGCGGCGGCCGCGATCCCCACGGTCTGACCGGCCGAGGGCGGCACGGCAGTACCGTCGATGCGCACGGTGAGCGTCGAATCGCCGACCCGCCCGTGGACCAGCCGCTCGGCGCCGAGCATCTCGACCAGGTCCACGCGCATCGGCCAGCCGCCAGGCTCGAGCGCGATGTGCTCGGGCCGGATGCCCAGCACCAGCTCGCCCGCGCGCGGCGCGGCCCCCGGCAGCGCGATCACCGCGCCCGGCAGCTCGAAGCGCGCCCCCTCGGCCTGCCCGCGCAGCAGGTTCATCGGCGGCGAGCCGATGAAGCCCGCGACGAACATCGACTCGGGACGCGCATAGACCGACTCCGGCGTGCCGATCTGCTCGACCACGCCCTTGTTCATGACGATCATCCGCTGCGCGAGCGTCATCGCCTCGACCTGGTCGTGGGTGACGAACAGCGAGGTGACGCCGAGCTCGGCGTGCAGCTTGCGGATCTCGATGCGGGTCTGCGCGCGCAGCTTGGCGTCGAGGTTCGACAGCGGCTCGTCGAACAGGAAGACCTGCGGCTCGCGGACGATCGCGCGGCCCATCGCGACGCGCTGGCGCTGTCCGCCCGAGAGCTCGCGGGGCTTGCGCTCGAGCAGCCCGCCGAGCTCGAGGATGCCGGCGGCCTTGCGCACCCGCGCATCGATCTCGGGCTTCGGCACCTTCGCGATCTTCAGCCCGTAGGCCATGTTGTCGTACACGCTCATGTGCGGATAGAGCGCGTAGTTCTGGAAGACCATCGCGATGTCGCGCTCGGAGGGCTCGACGTCGTTGACGACGCGTCCGCCGATCGCGATCTCGCCGCCGCTGATCTCCTCCAGGCCAGCGACCATCCGCAGCAGCGTGCTCTTGCCGCAGCCCGAGGGGCCGACGATCACGATGAACTCGCCGTCGGCGATCTCGGCATCCACGCCGTGGATCACCCGGTTGGCCCGCGGGCCCCGGCCGTACTCCTTGAACACCTTGCGGATCGAGAGCGCACCCACGTCATTTCTCCGCGTCGACCAGGCCCTTGACGAACCACTTCTGCATGCCGAGCACGATCAGCGCCGGCGGGATCATCGCGAGCATCGCGGTGGCCATCACGACGTTCCACTCGGTGGCGGCGTCGCCGCCCGAGATCATCCGCTTGATGCCCATCACGATCGGATACCTCGATTCGTCGGTGGTGACCAGCAGCGGCCACAGGTACTGGTTCCAGCCGTAGATGAACTGGATCACGAAGAGCGCGGCGATGCTGGTGGCCGACAGCGGCACCAGCACGTCGCGGAAGAAGCGGATGGGTCCGGCACCGTCGATGCGCGAGGCCTCGACCAGTTCGTCGGGCACCGTCAGGAAGAACTGCCGGAAGAGGAAGGTCGCCGTGGCCGAGGCCACCAGCGGCACCGTCAGCCCCGCGTAGGTGTTGAGCATGCCCAGGTTCGACACCACCTCGTAGGTCGGCCCGATGCGCACCTCCACCGGCAGCATCAGCGTGACGAACACCATCCAGAAGCACAGCGAACGGCCGGGGAAGCGGAAGTACACGAAGGCGAACGCCGACAGCAGCGAGATCGCGATCTTGCCGACGGCGATCACCAGCGCCGAGATCAGGCTCACCTTGAGCATCGGCAGCACCGGCGCGATCGTGCTGCCGTAGTTCGACTGCCCGCCGAACAGCGCGACCCGGTAGGTCTCGATGAGGTTGTCGCCCGGCAGCAGCGACATCGGCCGGTTCTGCACGATCTGCTCGGCGGTCTGTGTCGAGGCGACGAAGGTCATCCACAGCGGGAAGGCCACGATGGCGACGCCGAGGATGAGGATCAGGTGGGCCAGCACGTTCAGCCCGGGGCGGCGCTCCACCATGTCAGCGCCGCCCGGCCGCCCGAAGGCGCTGACGCGCCCCCACGGGGGGCAGCGAACGAAGTGAGCGTGGGGGCTGCATCTAGTATTGGACCTTGCGTTCGACGTAGCGGAACTGGATCGCGGTCAGCAGGATCAGGATCGCCATCAGCACGACCGACTGTGCCGCCGAGCCGCCGAGGTCCATCGCCTTGAAGCCGTCGTAGTAGATCTTGTAGACCAGGATCGCGGTGTCCTTGCCGGGCCCGCCCTGGGTCGCCGCATCGACGATCGCGAAGGTGTCGATGAACACGTAGACGACGTTGATCACCAGCAGGAAGAAGGTGGTGGGCGACAGCAGCGGGAACACGATCGTCCAGAAGCGGCGCCACGGGCGCGCACCGTCGATCGCCGCCGCCTCGATCAGGCTCTTCGGGATCGACTGCAGGCCGGCGAGGAAGAACAGGAAGTTGTAGGAGATCTGCTTCCAGACCGCCGCCATCACGATGAGCGCCATCGCGTCGCGGCCGTCCAGCAGGTGGTTCCAGTCGAAGCCGATCGCGTTCAGCGCATGGCTGACGATGCCGATCGACGGCGCGAACATGAAGAGCCAGAGCACGCCGGCGATCGCCGGCGCCACCGCGTACGGCCAGATCAGCAGCGTTCGGTAGACCGACGAGCCCTGCATCACCCGGTCGGCCATCACCGCCAGCAGCAGCGCCAGCACCAGGCCGATCACCGCCACCAGGACCGAGAACACCGCGGTCGTGTAGAAGGACGCGAGGTAGGTGGTGTCGTTGAACAGCCGCTCGAAGTTCTCGAGCCCGACGAACTCGGTCGACGTGCCGAAGGCATCCTGGGACAGCACGCTCTGCCAGAGCGCCTGCCCGGCGGGCCAGAAGAAGAACACCAGCACGACGGCCATCTGCGGCGCGATCAGCGCGTAGGGCAGCCAGCGGCTATGGAATCGGACGCGTTTCTCGGTGGCCACGCAGGGGTCCGGCAAGCCCGCCGGCATCGCGATGCCGGCGGATCGATGGGGCGGGCGCGAGGCGCGCCCGCCGGGTCGTCAGGTCTTGTTCGCCTTCTCGAACCGCTCGAGCTGCTCGTTGCCGCGCTTGACCGCGGTGTCAAGCGCGTCCTTCGCCGACTTCTTGCCGGCCCAGACCTGCTCGAGCTCCTCGTCGATGATCGTGCGGATCTGGACGAAGTTGCCGAGGCGGATGCCGCGCGACTTGTCGGTGGTCTTGCGGACCATTTGCGTGACCGACACGTCGGTGCCCGGGTTCTGCTTGTAGAAGCCGGCCTTCTCGGTCAGCTCGAAGGCGGACATCGTGGTCGGCAGGTAGCCGGTCTGCTGGTGGCTCTTGGCCTGGACCTCGGCCTTCGACAGGTGGTCGAAGAAGGCGGCGACACCCTTGTACTCCTCGGCCTTCTTGCCCGACATCACCCACAGGCTCGCACCGCCGATGACGGTGTTCTGCGGCGTGCCCGGCACGTCCGGGTAGTACGGCAGCGTCGAGATGCCGGCCGCGAACTTGGCGTTGCGCTTGATGTTCCCGTAGAGCGCCGACGAGCCGGTCGTCATCGCGCACTCGCCGGAGACGAAGGTCGCATCGGCGGTGTTGGCCCGGCCCTTGTAGACGAACAGGCCCTGCTTGGACAGGTTGGCGAGGTTCTCGATGTGGCGCAGGTGCAGCGGCGAGTTGAACGCCAGGCGCGTGTCGAGGCCGTTGAAGCCGTTGCGCTTGGTGGCGAACTCGACGTTGTGCCAGGCCGAGAAGCTCTCGAGCTGCGTCCAGCTGATCCAGCTGGTGGTCAGCGGGCACTTGTGGCCGCTCGCCTTGAGGGTGGCGGCGGCGCGCACCACCTCGGGCCAGGTCTTCGGCGGGTTCTCCGGGTCCAGGCCGGCGGCCTTGAACGCGTCCTTGTTGTAGTGGAACACCGTCGTCGAGCTGTTGAACGGCAGGCTCATCATCTGGCCGTTCGGCGCGGTGTAGTAGCCCGCGACCGCCGACACGTAGGCGTTCGGGTCGAACTTGAAGCCGGCGTCCGTCATGACCTTGCCGACCGGCACGATCACGCCCTTGCTCGCCATCATGGTGGCGGTGCCGACCTCGAAGACCTGCAGCACGTGCGGCGCGTTGCCGGCCCGGTAGGCGGCGACGGCGCCGGTCAGCGCCTCGTCGTAGGTGCCCTTGAAGGTCGGCACGACCTTGTAGGCCTTCTGGCTGTCGTTGAAGTCCTTGGCCAGTCCGTTGACCCACTCGCCGAGGGCGCCGCCCATGGCGTGCCACCACTGGATCTCGACCTGGGCGTAGGCAGGGCTGGCAGCGGCGGCAAAGGCCGTGGCCGCGATGAGGGACCTGAATTTCATGATGTCTCCGGTGGGCAGCGTCGGGATGAAGCGGCGCAGTCTGGGCAGCGCTTGTGACAATGATATGTCCGGCCGGGGGCGCAAGGCCAATCAGTCCGTTGCGGACCCGCGCTCGGCGTAGACGCGGCGCCAGGTCTCTGGCAGGCGGCGCACCTCGGCGCCGTCCAGCACCCCCCGGTCCCGCAGCAGCGCATGCAGGGCAGGCAGCCGGTAGTGCGGGACGGCCGGATAGAGGTGGTGCTCGATGTGGTACCCGACGTGGTGCGGGAACAGCACCGCGCGCGCGAGCGGCCCGGCGAGGTTCGTGCGTGCCGCGACCAGCGCCGATGCGTAGCCGGCCGGCGCGCCGTGCTCGGCGATCGCCCGCAGCCGCAGCAGCGCCTGGAGCACCGTCAGCGCGGGCAGCAGCCACAGCACCGCGTACTTGAGCAGGCCGGTCGGGCCGGCGAGCGCGAGCACCGCCAGCGGCAGGACCAGCTGGGTGACGATCACGGTCCGCCGGTCGCGCCGCGCGTCGGCGCGCAGCGAGGCCGGCGTGTCGTCGAGCGGGCGCTGCGCGGTCGCGGTCTTCGCGTTGGCGGCCGGCGCGCCGAAGAAGTAGCGGTAGGTCTTCCAGGCGGTGCGGCCCGACAGGTCGGTCGCCAGCTTGCGCAGCAGGTAGGCACGGCCCCGCGGATAGCCGCCGTGCAGCGCGATGTCGGGGTCGACGTCGCCGTACAGGTGGTTGTGGTGCAGCCGATGCACGACGCGATAGGTGCACATCGAGATGCCGGCGAGCGCGCCGAGCGCGCGGCCGACCGCATCGTTCGTGCGCCGGTTCGAGAACAGCCGGTAGTGCGCGGCGTCGTGGACCAGCACGAACATCGCATGCTGCAGCGCCGCGATCACCAGGATGGCGGGGACAACGACCCAGGGGGTCCAGACCGCGGCCGCGAGCGCGGGCACACCGATCAGCCCCGCGAGCGTCGGCAGCATCGCGCGCAGCGAGCGGCCGTCGTCGAGCGTGGTCAGCGGCGCGAGCAGTTCGGGCGGCAGGCGCTCGCCGGCACGACCGACGCCACCGGCCCGACGCGTGTCGTCGCGAAAGCTGCCGTCCTGGGGCGTCTGCATCCTGGCTGCGGCCCGCGGGAGCGGGCGATCGGCGCTGGGGCCGCCATCATGCCCGAGCCCCGCCGAGGCGCAAACCCGCGCTCGGCCGGCTCAGGCGCGCTCGCTGCGGCCGGCCGTGCGCACGAACGCCGCGCGCTCGGCCGCCGCCTGCTCGTACGAGCGGGCGATGCTGCCGCACACCAGATCGCACAGGTCGTAGATCGCGGGGTCGGCGATCCGGTACCAGACGCTGGTGCCGCGGCTCTCGCGGGCGACCATCCCGCGCTCGGCGAGCAGCGAGAGGTGACGCGACACGTTGGCCGCGGTGAATCCGGTCGCCTGGGCGATGTCGCCGACGTTGCGCTCGCCGTCTCGCAGCAGGTTGAGGATGCGCAGGCGCGTGGGCTCGGACAGTGCCTGGAAATAGCCGGCCACCTGGTCGAGCGCCTCGGGCGGGAGGTCCTGCATGGTCGGGCACGTCTCGGATCGAGAGACCGCCATGATGCCCGCGTCGTTGATCGTCGTGTGAGAAACCACTTTATTGCCTACTTGCGTATTTGCGTGATTGGTTAAATAATACATGCATGACGGGCCGGACGCCAGCGTGGCGCCCCCGGTCGAACGCGGGAGCACGGACATGGCAGGGCGACGGATCGGCGGATGGGTGATGGGGGCGGCACTGGCGACGGTGCTGACGGCCGCACCCGCCGCCTGGGCGGACACGGGCGCGGGCACGCTGGCGAGCGTGCCGGTGCGGGTCGGCGGCGCCGGTCAGTCGATGGTCTACGACGGCACGGTCGAGGCGGTGCGTCAGACGGTGGTCGCCGCGCAGGTGCCCGGTGCGGTCGTCGCGATCGACGTGCGCGCGGGGGACACGGTCCGCGCCGGCCAGTCGCTGATGCGGATCGACGCCCGCTCGGCCGAACAGACGGCCGCCGCCGGCGACGCCCAGGTCGCCGCGACCCGCGCGACGCTGGAGGTCGCGCGCCGCGATCTCGAGCGTCAGCGCCAGCTCTTCGACAAGGCCTACATCAGCCGCGCGGCACTCGAACGCGCCGAGGCGCAGCAGGCCGCCACGCAGGCGCAGCTCGACGCGCTGATCGCGCAGGCGGGCGCCGCGCGGACGCAGTCCGGGCTGCACCGCGTGCTCGCCCCCTACGCGGGCGTGGTGGCCGAGGTGCCGGTCGCGCTCGGTGACATGGCGATGCCCGGCCGGGCGCTGCTCACGCTCTACGATCCGGCCGCGCTGCGGGTCACCGCCGCGGTGCCGCAGTCGGTCGCGGCCCGGCCGCCGGCCGCCGGCGCGGTCCGCATCGCGCTGCCCGGCGCGACACCCGAGGGCGCCGAGGTCGTGCCGACCCGCCTGGCGGTGCTGCCGACGGTCGATGCCGCGACCCGCACCGTGCAGCTGCGCCTCGACCTGCCGGCCGGGACGGCCGGCGCCGCGCC
>CAIUGQ010000112.1 GCA_903898725.1 uncultured Burkholderiales bacterium
CGGGCATCTTCTCGTTGGACATCGGAACGCTCCTCCTCGACGGGCCTGTACGATACGCGGGATGAATGCCCCCAGCCAGGATCGGCCCCTGACAGACGCCGAGATCGAGACGCTCGAAACGCGTCTCGCCGCGATCGACCCCGACGACTCCATGGCGGTCGAGGAACTCGACGGCTTCTTCGCCGCGTTGTCATGCTGCCCCGAGATCGTCGCGCCCGAGGAGTGGCTGCCGATGGTCCTCGGCGACTCGCCCCGGGCCCGCGAGGCCCTGCGCGGCGAGGGCGAGGACGCGTCGCTGCTCAAGCTCGTCGAGCGCCACCGCGCCGCGGTCGCCACGATGCTCTACGAGGGCAAGGGCTTCGCCCCGGTGCTGGCCTACGACGAGCACGGCGACGCCTGGGGCAACGCCTGGGCGATCGGCTTCGCGCGCGGGATGTCGATGCGGCCCGAGGCCTGGATGGCCCTCGAGGAGGAGGAGGACTTCGCCGACGCGCTCGATCCGGTGATGCGGCTGGTGGCCGACGCCCAGCTCGACGGCGGGGACGACGAAGACGACGACGACGACCGGGACGACGCCAGGCCCGCAGCGGGCCGGGCCGGTGCGGACCGGGCAGGCCGGGCAGACCGGGCGGACGACGGCGACGACGGCGACGACGACCAGGACGACGAGGACTGGGAGCCGATCGCCGACGACGAGCGCGAGTCGGTGATCCACGACATGCTCGACGGCGTGCAGGACGTCTACGACTTCTTCCGCGATGCGCGCGAGCGCGCGCTCGCCCCCGCGACGGTGCGGCGCCAGGGCGAGAAGGTCGGGCGCAACGACCCCTGCCCCTGCGGCTCGGGCCGCAAGTACAAGGCGTGTCACGGGGCGGGGACCGTGCATTGAGCGCGCAGTACGGCCCCGACTCGCGCTACGCATGGCTGCGGCTGTGCGTGTCGCTGGGGCTGATGACCATCGGGGCGAGCGGCATGTACGTGGTCAGCGTCGTGCTGCCCGCGGTGCAGGCGGACTTCGGCGTCGACCGGTCCGCGGCCTCGATGCCGTACACGATGACGATGATCGGCTTCGGCATCGGCGGCCTGGTGATGGGCCGTCTGGCCGACCGGTTCGGGATCATGCTGCCGAGCGCGATCGGCGCGTTCGGGCTCGGCATCGGCTTCGTGCTCGCCGGCAGCGCGCCGGGGCTGCTGCTGTTCGGCCTCGCCCAGGGCTTCCTGATCGGCGCGCTCGGCACGTCGACGACCTTCTCGCCGCTGGTGGCCGACACCACGCTCTGGTTCGACCGGCGCCGCGGCATCGCGGTCGCGATCTGCGCGAGCGGCAACTACCTGGGCGGCGCGCTGTGGCCGCCGATCACCCAGCACTTCGTCGAGACGGTCGGCTGGCGCGCCACCTATGTCGGCATCGGCATCTTCTGCGTGCTGACGATGCTGCCGCTGGCGCTGATGCTGCGTCGTCGCCCGCCCGCGCTGCCCTCGGCATCGGCCGCGGCCGCGGCGGCCTCGAATCGGCCCACGGCCGCGCGCGGCGTCGACTTCACGCGACCGCTCGGCATGTCGCCGCGCGCGCTGCAGTGGCTGCTGAACACCGCCGGCGTCGCCTGCTGCGTGGCGATGGCGATGCCGCAGGTGCACATCGTCGCCTACTGCACCGACCTCGGCTTCGGCGCGGCCCGCGGCGCCGAGATGCTGTCGCTGATGCTGGGGGCGGGCATCGTGAGCCGGCTGGTGTCGGGGGCGATCTCCGACCGCATCGGCGGGCTGCGCACGCTGCTGCTCGGCTCCATCCTGCAGGGCGTCGCGCTGCTGATGTTCCTGCCGTTCGACGGCATGGTGTCGCTCTACCTGATCTCGGCGATGTTCGGCCTCTTCCAGGGCGGCATCGTGCCGTCGTACGCGCTGATCGTGCGCGAGCACTTTCCGCCGGCCGAGGCGGGCAACCGCGTCAGCCAGGTGATCACCGCGACGCTGGTGGGCATGGCGCTCGGCGGCTGGATGTCGGGCGCGATCTTCGATGCCACCGGCTCCTACCATGCCGCGTTCATCAACGGCATCGGCTGGAACCTGCTCAACGTGGCCATCGCCGTGCTGCTGCTGCGGCGCGCCGGGCCGCTGCGTCCGCGCGCACCGGCTGCAGCGGACGCCGCCCCCGCCTGAGACGGCGCGAGCGGTTCCGCCGGGCGTCCCGACCCGCGCGGGGTCGGGACCGTGCCTCAGACGATGGTCAGCGTGACGTCGATGTTGCCGCGCGTCGCGTTCGAGTACGGGCAGACCTGATGGGCGGCGTGCACCAGCGCTTCCGCGTCCGCGCGGGCCATGCCGGGGATCGACACCTTCAGCTCGACCTCGATGCCGAAGCCGGCCGGGATCTGCCCGATGCCCACGAGCCCGGTGATCGACGTGTCGGCCGGCAGCGCGACCTTCTTCTGCATCGCGACGAACTTCATCGCGCCGATGAAGCACGCCGAGTAGCCGGCGGCGAACAGCTGCTCGGGGTTCGTGCCGGCGCCGCCGGCGCCGCCCAGCTCGCGCGGCGTGGACAGGCCGAGTTCGAACTTGCCATCGGAGGCGACGGCACGACCGTCGCGACCGCCGGTGGCGGTGGCTTCGGCGCGGTAGAGGACTGTCTCGATCGACATGGGGTGACTCCTTGGGTGGGCAGGGTTCGGGAACGGGGGGCGGGAAGCGAGGGAAGGCAAGGGTCGTGCACGGGCGCTCAGGACGCGGCGTCGTCGCCGGCTTCGGCGATCGCGTCGCGAAGCTGCAGCAGGCGGCGTCGCAGCTGCGCGAGCTCGGTGGCCGAACAGCCGGTGAGCCGGGCCATCCGCGCGGGCAGGGTGCCGGCGCGGGCGCGCAGCGCGCGCCCGGCCGGGCTGAGCTGAACGATGACGCGACGCTCGTCGTCGGCATCGCGACTGCGCCCGAGCAGGCCCGCCGTCTCCAGCCGCTTGAGCAGCGGCGTCAGCGTGCCGGAGTCCAGGTGCAGGCGCGCACCGAGCTCGGACACGGTCTGCGCGTCGTGCTCCCACAGCACCATCATCACCAGGTACTGCGGGTAGGTCAGGCCGAGGGCCTCGAGCAGCGGCCGGTAGGCCTTGGTCATCGCGAGCGTCGACGAGTACAGCGCGAAGCAGAGCTGTTCGTCGAGCTTCGGGGCGGAGAGTCGGACGGGTTCGGAGGTCATGGCCGCGATAATAGATTGTGTGCAATTAAATTGCAAGCAATCGAATGGGTCGAAGAAAAGGCCGCGCTCGGCGGCCTCTGGAGGGTGTGTCCGTCGCCGGACGGTCGGCCCGCGGCTCAGGGCGTCGTGAGGCCGTCCATCGAGATCGCCTCGAAGTCGCTGCCGCGCAGCCGCGCGAGGTCGCTCGCCAGGCGCGCCGAATCCCAGCGCTCGTCGGGTGCGCCTTCGAGCATCAGGCCGGGGCCGACGCCGGCGACGATCATTCCGTAGGTCTTGAGCGCCTGCAGGATGGCGCGCGAGGCCGGGCTCGCATCCGCCGGGATCGCGACGTCCGACTTCAGGCGCAGCCGCAGGCCGATCGGCGGCAGCGAGGCATCGGGCGCGCTCGCCGCTGCGCGGCGGGCCGGCGGCACCCAGGCCGCGCGGACCGCGGGCACGGTGACGCGCAGCGCATGGCGGATGGCGCCCGCGCTCGCCTCGTCGTAGCGGATCAGGCCCGGGAAGACCGGCAGGCCGCCGTCGTCCGAGGGCATGCCCACGATGTCGATCGGCGCGCCGTCGGCGAGCTCGAGCTTCCAGCTCGCGCCGCTCTCCGCGTCCCAGGTGCCGTCGGCGCCGCGCACGGCGCCGCGCAGCTCGTGCAGGACGCCGGCGTCGCGGTCGAGCACCGCCAGCCGGGCCGATGCATCGGCCGAGGGCTGCAGGTTGGCGGGGATCGGCCATGCGCGCGTGGCCTTGGTGCCGGCGAAGCGGATGACGGCGGTCGGCTGCTGCCGGTCGACGACCGCGTACGGCACGCCGGCGAGCGCGCCGAAGCCGGGCGCCAGCGAGGCACCGTGTCCGATCGCGGCGATCAGCGCGTGCGAGGTGAGGTCGGGCACCGCACGCACCAGGTCGCGGTTCCAGGCGTCGTCGATCGGGAACGGCAGGGCGCCGGACAGCGACTGGCCGATGCCCGGCTGCGCGGCGCTCGGAATGCCGTAGCGGACCTTGCCGATCAGCGGCAGGCCGCCCTCGGGAATCGAGCCGGCCGCGGTCGCGGACGCGTCCGGAGCGCTGCCGAGCGGCTTGTTGCTGGTGAGGCTGTACGACTCGCCGGCAACCGCGGTCGACGATGCGGCCGGGCCGGCGGGGTCACCGCCGGCGCAGGCCGCGAGCAGCATCGCGGCCGCTGCGGCCATCGCGCGCAGCGGGCGATTCGCCGTGCCAGCGAAGGATCCTTGCGTGCCGGAAATGGAGAACGATGCCATGCCCGAACTGTATGTGCTGCAATGCACATCGGGCTTGCCGTTCGGGGGCCGGATTCGACCGTCGGGGGAAGCGCTTAGAAAAGGGCGGTCGCGATGTGCCTGATCAGTGCATCCGTCGCGTCGGGCTGCACCCAGCGCGAGGCGACAACGAGGTCGCGCTCGGGATCGATCCAGGTCACGTGGCCACCGGCGCCGATCATGAAGACGCTCGAGGCGCTTGCGGCCGGGTACACCGGGCGCGGCCCGCCGTTGCGCCACACCAGCATCCCGTACCAGGGCGCGATCGGGCACGGCCGCATCATCCGCTCGATCCAGTCGCTCGACAGCAGCCTGCGACCCTCGTGCACACCGCCGCGCAGCATCAGGCCGCCGACGCGGGCCTGGTCGCGTGCCGAGATCGACACGCCGCCGCCCCAGTGCGTGCCGCCGGGCACCGACTGCACGCGCCGCGTGCCGCCGGCGGCGTCGGGCAGCTCGACCCAGGCATCGTCGTAGCCGACCCAGCGCCAGTCGGACGTGGCACCGAGCGGCCCCAGGATGGACTCGCCGAGCACCTCGGGCAGCGGCCGGCCGAACAGGTGCAGCAGCGCGAGCGAGAGCTGGTTGATGCGGACGTCGTTGTACTCCCAGAAGGTGCCGGGTTCACGCAGCGGCCGGGCATCGCCCTTGCGGCCGGTGGCCGGGTCGCCGCCGTAGGCGACGGTGCGATACCGGTCGACGGTGTCGGGCAGGCCGAGGCAGGTGCCTTCCCATTCGCTGGTCTGCTGCAGCAGCTGCGTCCAGGTGACGGCCGCCGCGCGCGGCGTGTCGAAGCCGATGCCGGCCGGCACCCGCGCGCGCACCGGTTCGTCGGGGTCGGGCAGCAGGCCCGCGTCGTGCGCGACGCCGGCGAGCAGCGCGAGGTAGGTCTTGGCGATGCTGAAGGTCAGGTCGGCGCGGTCGGGCTCGCCCCAGCTCGCGACCTCGACGCCGCGGTGCACGATCGAGCCCGAGCTCGGGCCGCGCGCGTGGACCGGTCCGCGCAGCACGTTCCAGGGCGGCGGATCCTGCAGGTGGATGCCCCAGTTGCCGGGGTCGGCGGCGGGGTCGCGCGCCCAGGGGGTTTCATGGGCGGCGGCGAAGGCGATGGCGGTGTCGAAGGGGGTCATCGGTCGATCCTATACGATGGCGTCAGCACCTCGACAGGAGACGTTCCATGCCATCCGCCGTCCGCAGCCAGACGCTGGGCGACCTGCTTCGCCGCACCGCCGCCCGCCTGCCCGACAAGCCCGCCATCCGCTGCGGCACCACCGCCTGGACCTTCCGCGAGTTCGACGCGGTGGTGAACCGCCTCGCCCGCGGCCTGGCCGGCGGTGCCGCCGGCGCCCCGGTGCGCGCCGGCGACCGGGTCGCGGTGCTGTCGCGCAATTCGCATGCGTTCGCCGCCCTGCGCTTCGCGCTGGCGCGGCTGGGCGCCGTGCTGGTGCCGATCAACTTCATGCTGAACGCCGACGAGGTCGCGTACATCCTGAAGCACTCCGAGGCGCGGCTGCTCGCGCTCGGCCCCGATCTGGTGGCGCTCGGACAGGCCGCCGCCGCGAAGGGCACGGCGGTCGAGCACATGGTGTGGCTCGAAGGCGAGGACCCGGCCGAGCCGCCGGCCGGCCTGCGCGCCTTCGCCGGGCTGCTCGCCGATGACGCGACGCCGCCCGAGGTCGAGCTCGACGGCCGGATGCTGGCGCAGATCATCTACACCAGCGGCACCGAGTCGCTGCCCAAGGGCGCGATGCTCACGCACGAGGCGGTGTGCTGGGAGTACGTGAGCTGCGTGATCGAGGGCGAGATCGCCGAGTCCGACACGATGCTGCACGCGCTGCCGCTCTATCACTGCGCGCAGCTCGACGTGTTCCTCGGGCCGGCCATCTATGTCGGTGCCTCGAGCGTCATCACCGGCAAGCCCACGCCCGACAACATCCTGTCGCTGCTCGCCGCGCACCGCATCGACTCGTTCTTCGCGCCGCCCTCCATCTGGATCGCGCTGATGCGCTCGCCGGCCTTCGAGGCCACCGACCTCGGCGCACTGCGCAAGGGCTACTACGGCGCGTCGATCATGCCGGTCGAGGTGCTCAAGGAGATGGGCCGGCGCCTGCCGAAGGTGCGGCTCTGGAACTTCTACGGCCAGACCGAGATCGCGCCGCTCGCCACCGTGCTCAAGCCCGAGGACCAGCTCCGCAAGGCGGGCTCCGCGGGCCGCGCGGTGCTCAACGTCGAGACCCGGGTCGTCGACGATGCGATGCGCGACGTGGCCGTGGGCGAGGTCGGCGAGATCGTGCACCGCTCGCCGCAGCTGCTGAGCGGCTACTTCAACGATCCCGAGCGGACCGCCGCGGCCTTCGAGGGCGGCTGGTTCCACAGCGGCGACCTCGCGATGATCGACGACGAGGGCTACATCACCGTCGTCGACCGCAAGAAGGACATGATCAAGACCGGCGGCGAGAACGTCGCCTCGCGCGAGGTCGAGGAGACGGTCTACCGCTTCGAGGGCGTGTCCGAGGTCGCCGTCGTCGGGCTGCCGCATCCGTACTGGATCGAGGCGGTCACCGCGGTGATCGTGCGCAAGCCCGGCCACGACGCGATGACCGAGGAGCAGGTCATCGCGCATTGCCGCGCGCAGATGGCGCACTTCAAGGTGCCCAAGAAGGTGGTGTTCGTCGACGCGCTGCCGAAGAACCCGAGCGGCAAGCTGTTGAAGCGCGAGCTGCGCACGCGCTTCGAGCATCTGACGAAAGACCTGCCGGCCGGGAACCGCTGATGGCCTCGGGGCGCCGGCGCGGTCTGCTCGCGAGCGTGGCGGCGTTCGCCACCGCCCCGCTCGCCGGCTGCTCGTGGGGGGGCGCGCTCGCGGCGGTGACGCCGGCCGATGCGCGCGAGCATGCCGACCTCGCGTTCGGCGAGGACCCGCGCCACCGCCTCGACGTCTACGTGCCCGCGGGCACGCCACCCGCGGCCGGCTGGCCGGTGGTGGTGTTCTTCTACGGCGGCTCGTGGAACGATGGCTCGCGCGCCACCTACCGCTTCGTCGGGCGCGCGCTGGCCTCGCGCGGCATGCTCGCGATCATCCCCGACTACCGCGTCTATCCGCAGGTGCGCTACCCCGAGTTCCTGCGCGACGGCGCCCGCGCGCTCGCGTGGACGCGCCGGCAGCTCGGTGGCTACGGGGGCGATCCGGCGCGCCTCTTCGTCGCCGGCCACAGTGCCGGCGCCTACAACGCGGCGATGCTCGCATTCGATCCGCGCTGGCTCGCCGAGGCCGGCGTGCCGCCGGGTGCGCTGGCCGGCTTCTGCGGCCTCGCCGGCCCCTACGACTTCCTGCCGATCGGGAACCCGGACGTCAGGCCCGTATTCTTCCATCCCGACTATCCGCCCGGCTCGCAGCCGATCGACCATGCGCGCGGGTTCGGCCGGCCGGTGTTCCTGGGGGCCGCATCCTCGGACTCGCTGGTCGATCCGACGCGCAACACCGTGCAGCTCGCGAGCCGTCTGCGCGAGGCCGGCACGCCGGTCGTCGAGCGGCTCTACGGGCGCGCCAACCATGTCACGCTCGTTGCCGCGTTCGCCGGGCC
>CAIUGQ010000113.1 GCA_903898725.1 uncultured Burkholderiales bacterium
CTTGAGGACGTCGCTGCGCTTGAGGCTGGTCGCCCCGAGCAGCTTGACGCGGCCGGACTGGATCATCGGCAGCAGTGCCGGCGCCACCGTCATCAGCGCCTGCGTGTCGCCGGCGGCCAGCGAGGTCGCGGCGGGCGGGGAGCCGCTGTAGGCCACATGGGTCGCCTGGAAGCCCGCCGCACGACGGAACAGTTCCATCGTCAGGTGCGAGGAGCTGCCCGCCCCGACCGAGCCGTAGTTCACCCGATCGCCCTGGCGCTTGGCCCAGGCCACGAACTCGGGCACCGTGTTGGCCGGGTTGCTCGCCGACACCGCGAGCACGTTCGGCTGCGAGGTCGTCAGCACGACCGGCACCAGATGCCTGGCGGGGTCGTACGGCATCTTCTTGTACATGAACGGGCCGAACGCGATCGGACCGTTGAAGCCGATGCCGAGCACGTGGCCATCGGGCGCGGCCTTCGCGACGGTGTCCATGCCGATCATGCCGCCCGCGCCCGCCTTGTTCTCGACGACCAGCGGCTGCCCCCAGCGCACTCGAAGCGGCTCGGCCAGGCCGCGCACGATCACGTCGAGCGAACTGCCGGGCGGCGCGGGGACGACCACGCGGACCGGCCGCTCGGGCCAGGCGGAGCCCGGCGCGGCCGCGACGAGCGCGGCGGCGACGAGCAGGCATTTGAGAGGGTTCATCGCAGTCTCCGGTCGGGCGCGGGGCCCGGCCCGCGAGGGACGCCACCGTAGCACGGCGGCGCTGCGACCCGGCGCCGGCGGCGCAGCGATCGCCCGGTTCGTCCCGGCCGCGCTTTCGTGGCACAGTCGGGCAACCACGACCGTCGGGGAGTTCATGGAGATGCGCATGCGCTTCGGGCGCCTTGCCGCGCGCGGCCGGAGCGCGGCGATCGCAGCCCTGGTCGCGCTCGCGACCGCGACGACGGCACCGCTCGCAGCGGCGGCCGACCCCGCGCCGTCCGCTCAGCCGGCTCAGCCCAGTCAGCCCGCTCAGTCCGCTCAGCCCGCGCCGTCCGCCCCCCCACCCGCCGGCCTGTCGGTCACGCTGCCGGAGGCCACGCTGACGGTCTTCAACCGCCCCGTCGTCGTGATGCGCGCCCCGCTCTTCGCGACGACGCCCGCCGACCGCGCCCGACGTGCCCGGGTCGCCATCGACGAGACGCTCGCCCTCGGCGGTCCCGGCCACATCGAGACCGAGACCCTGCCGGTCGGGATCGTCGTCAAGGTCGATGGCCGCTTCGCGTTCATCGTCCAGCCCGACGATGCCGACCGGCAGCGCGGCGAGACCGCGCCCCAAGCTGCGGACGCGGCCGTCGCACGGCTGCGCGACGCGATCGCTGCCACCCGCGAAGCCCGCGACCTGAGCAGTCTCCTGCGCGGTCTGCTGAGCGCGGCGATCGCCACCGCGGTGGCCGTCGGCATCGCGCTGGGCGTGCGCGCCGCCTTCCGGGCGATCGGCCGCCGCCTGCTGCGCTTCGCGCACACCGGCGCCGAACGACTGAAGGTGCGCGGCACCGAGCTGCTGCAGCGCGACCGGCTGCTCGCGACGGTTCGCGTGGCGCTCGGCGTGCTGCGCTGGACCGTGTTCGCCGCGATCGCCTACGAATGGCTCGGCTTCGTGCTCGGCTGCTTCGCCTACACCCGTCCCTGGGGCGATCACCTGAACCGGTTCCTGCTCGAGCTGCTGTCGACGCTGGCCGGCGGCATTCTCGGCGCCCTGCCCGACCTGCTGGTGGCCGTGACGATCTTCGCGCTCGCCTCGATGGCCTCGCGCGGCCTTGCCGCCTTCCTCGATCGCGCCGCCCGCACGCCCGGCACCCTCGACTGGCTCGACGTCGACACCGTCGGACCCGCCAAGCGCCTGGGCGCGGTCGGCATCTGGCTGTTCGCGCTGGCGATGGCCTACCCCTACCTGCCGGGCTCGGGGACGGAGGCCTTCAAGGGCCTGTCGGTGCTCGTCGGGGTGATGATCTCGCTCGGCGGCTCCAGCCTGATCGGTCAGGCGGCGAGCGGACTGGTGCTGATGTACACCCGGACCCTGCGGGTCGGCGAGTTCGTCAGCATCGATGGCAACGAGGGGACGATCGTCGAACTCGGCACCTTCACCACGCGGATACGGACCGGCCGCGGCGAAGAGCTCACGCTGCCCAACTCGATGGTGATGGGCACCGTGACGCGCAACTATTCGCGCACGGTGCAGGGCCGCGGCTTCGTGCTCGACACCGAGGTGACCATCGGCTACGACACCCCCTGGCGCCAGGTCCACGCGATGCTGCTCGAGGCGGCGCTGCGCACGCCCGGCGTGCTGGCCAAGCCCGAGCCGAAGGTCTACCAGACCGCGCTGTCGGACTTCTATCCGCAGTACCGGCTGGTCTGCCAGGCCCTGCCCGAGCAGCCGCGGCCCCGCGCCGAGGTGCTGAGCGCCCTGCACGCCAGCATCCAGGACGTGTTCAACGAGAACGGCGTGCAGATCATGTCGCCGCACTACCTCGGCGATCCGGTCGATGCGAAGTGGGTGCCCAAGGACCGGTGGGCACCGCCGCTCAAGGCACGCGCCACGTCGGTCGATGCCCAGAGCGCCGCGCCGGGTGCGCCGACACGCGCGCCCGGCGAGGTCTGACGGGCGGGATCGGGCCGCTCGGCCGCGCAGCGACGCGACCGCTCAGCCGAGACCCTGCAGCGCCTCGATGCGCCGCAGCGCCAGCACGAACGGTCCGGCCTGCCGATCGCCGATCAGCAGCCCGATCTGTCGGACCCGCCCCGCGCGCAGCGGTGGGGCGTCGGCCACGCCGCGCCCGCGCAGGCGTGCCACGAACGCCGACAGCGGGAGTTCGACGGTCGACCAGATGCCTGCGGCCGGTGCGAATGGCGCGTGGTACACGACGCCGTCCGTGTCGTCGGCGCTGACGAGCGTGAGCCGGTAGCGCTGCCCGTCTCCCAGGGCCAGCAGCCGCAGCCCCTGGGTGGCGTCGCCACCGATCGCGCCGACCGGTGCGCGCACCGAGGCGAAGCCGCCGCCGCGATCGAGCGAGACCGTCCCCTCGAAGCAGGCGTGACCCGCGGGATCGTGGCGCATCCGGCTGCGCGAGACGCCCCCCATGACCCGATCGTCGATCGCGTGCCAGTGGGTCACGGCGTCACCGATCGCGAAGTCGATCACCGTTGCCGCATCGCTCGCTCCCGAACCGGACATCCACGCGCTCCTGTGAAGACCGCAGCGCGCATGCCCGGGACGGCAGGATCGGTCCCGGTCCGCGCGACAATGTGCTGCGCGGGCCGATGCTAGCGGATCGCCCGCGGCGGGCCGCCCCCGCCCCGACGGCTACAGGGACACCCCACGTTGAAACGGCTGCTGCTCGTGTTCGTGCTCGCGCTGCTCGCAGGGACTGCGGCCTGGCTGTGGACACCGGACCACGAGCGCGCGTGGCTCGAGGCGCGCTGGCTCGCCTCGCCTGCCGACCTCGTCGACGTGGCCGGCACGCGCCTGCATGTGCGCGACGAGGGTCCGCGCGATGCGCCGGCGGTGCTGCTGCTGCACGGCTTCGGCTCGAGCCTGCAGACCTGGGACGACTGGGCAGCGGCGCTGCGCGCGCGCCACCGCGTGCTGCGCATCGACCTCCCCGGCCACGGCCTGTCCGGCCCCGACGCCAGCGGCGACTACAGCGACGCGCGCAGCCTCGCGCTGATCGCCGCCCTGCTCGACGCCCGCGACCTGCGGCGCGTCACGCTGGTCGGCCATTCCATCGGCGGGCGCATCGGCTGGCGTTTCGCTGCCGCGCACCCCGAGCGCGTCGAGCGACTCGTGCTCGTCGCGCCGGACGGCTTCGCGAGCCCGGGCTTCGAGTACGGACGTGCGCCCGATGTGCCCGCGGTGCTGGCGGCGATGCGCTGGGTGCTGCCGCGCGCGGCACTCGAGGCGAACCTCGCGCCCGCCTTCGCCGACCCCGTGCGCCTCGACGAGCGCCTGCTCACCCGCTATCACGAGCTGATGCTCGCGCCGGGCAACCGCGAGGCGCTCCTGGAGCGCATGCGCCAGACCGTGCTCGAGGACCCCGTGCCGCGGCTGCGCTCGATCCGCGTGCCCGTGCTGCTCGTCTGGGGCGAGCGCGACGCGATGATCCCGGTCGCGAACGCCGAGGACTACCTGCGCGCGCTCCCCGATGCGACGCTCCAGCGTCTGCCCGGGATCGGACACCTGCCGCAGGAAGAGGCCCCGCAGGCGTCGGCCGAGGGGCTCGTGCGCTGGCTCGAGCGCAGCGCCCCGCGCTGACCGGGGGCCGTCACGGCCGCGGGATCAGGAACTGGCGCGGCGCACCCGCGGTCGCGTCGTGGACCATGCCGGTCCCGCTGAGGCCGAGCACGGTGAACAGCGTGGCGGGCGTGCTCTTGCGGCTCAGGCGCAGCGTGCCGAGCGTGCACGTGCCGGTGCTGCCGGTGGTGCAGTTCAGCGGCGCCCCACCGATGCTGAAGCCGCCCGACACCTTGGCACCCGACACCGGCGCGCCGCTCGCGTTCCTGACCGCAACGGTGACCGTCGCCGTCCACCAGCTCGCGTCCACCGCCTTGCGGCTGACCCCGAAGGCACGGACCGCGATCTTGACCGGCGCGGGCACGGACTGCTCGGCACCCGGGTTGGAGAACAGCTGCGTGGTCGGCGAGCCGGGACCGGCCCCCGCGACCACGTTCGGCGAGGCCAGCGCCTTGATGCGCTCGGCGACCTGCGCGGGCGTCAGCGTCGGCGTCGCGCCGAGCAGCAGCGCCGCCGCACCGGCCACGTGCGGCGCGGCCATCGAGGTGCCGCTGTAGGCCGCAGTCGCGGTGTCGCCCGACGCCACCGCCGAGGTGATCGCCTCGCCCGGCGCGAACAGCGACAGGCATCGCCCCCAGTTGGAGAAGCCGGCCCGTGCATCGGAGCGGGTCGAGGCCCCCACGGCGATGGCGGCCGGTGCGCGGGCCGGGGACACGGTGCAGGCGTCCATGTTGCTGTTGCCGGCAGCCACGATGACCGGCACGCCCGCGGCGACCACGTTCGCGACGGCGGTATCGAGCGCGGTCGAGGCGCCCCCGCCCAGCGACAGGTTGGCGACCGCCGGCTTGCGGGCCGTGCGCGCCACGAAGTCGAGGCCGGCGATCACGCCGCTCAGCGTGCCGCTGCCGTTGCAGTCGAGCACCCGCACCGGTGCCAGCGCGACCTGCTTGGCGACACCGAAGGTCAGGCCGCCGACCGTGCCCGCCACATGGGTGCCATGACCGTTGCAGTCGTCCGTCTTGCGTCCGTCGGTGATGGCGCTGTAGCCCAGCTCGGGCCGCACACGGCTCGTCGCCGCGCCCGCCGCGGTGCGGAACTCGGCATGCGAAGCACGGATACCGGTGTCGACGATGTAGGCGGTGACGGTGCTCGCCACGCCGTCGTAGCGGTAGGAGCTCGACAGCGGCAGCGTGCGCTGGTCGATCCGGTCCAGGCCCCAGGTGGCGGCGTTCTGAGTGACCGCACCGACCGCGACGAGCTGGTCCTCCTCGATGCCCTCGACCTCCGGATCGGCGAGCAGCGCCTGCACGGCAGCGTCCGACAGCGTGGCCGAGTAGCCCTGGATCGCCTTGGTGAAGCGTTCGTTGACGATGCCGCCACCGGCCCGCTTCAGGCCGCGCTCGGCCTTCGCCTCGATCTCCTCGACCGTGGCGCCGGCGTCCTCGCGCAGCGTGACGATGTACTGCCCGGGCACGCGACGGTCGCTCGGCGCCGCCACGACCTGCTTCTCGACCGGCGGGGCCGCGGCGGCGGCCGCATCCAGGTCGGCCTGTTCCTGCGCCGTGGGCTCGACGACCGGATCCGGCTCGGCGGCGGCGATCGGCGCCGGCGCGGTCGGCGCCGATTCGGCCGGTGCTTCGGCGGTCGGGACGGCGCTCGGCGAATCGCCCCCCCCGCAGCCGGAGACCAACACCCCCGCCAGCAGCGCCACCCAAAGCCCGTGCGTCGTCGTCCTGATCATCGTCTGCATCCCATCGTCCGGACCGGTCTGGCCCGATGGGGGCGCAGTGTCGGAGCGGCCAGGACGAACGGCTCGTCTGCGGGCGCGGAGGGCGGATGCGGACCGCCGAACGGCAGGCGTGCCGCCGCCGGTCGGCGGGCCTCGAGTCGCCATGTCTCGAGAGCGAGATGCGAGAGCGGGCGCGCGCTCCTGCCCCGCTCAGGCGGGAGAGGCCAGGCGGTGACACGAGCGGCCGACGCCGTCCACGCCGGTGTCCCCGCCGGCCGGCGGGGCATCGGAGGCCGGGCGGCGCCACGGGTACACTCACCCGGTGATGCGACGCTTCGTCCTCCTCCTCCTCGTTGCGGGTGTGTTCTGGCAAGCCATCGGAATGGCCGGCCGGGGCGCGCTCGCGAGCGCGGGCGAGGACCTGGCGCACGCACTGGCGCACTGGTCGGAATCCGCCCACCATCACCATGACGACGGCACGTTCGAGTCGGACGACTCCGACGACGCCGTCCGCCATGTGCTGGCGGACAACACGCTGACCGCTCCGGCGCTGTGTGTGGCGGCCGGGATGGTGTTCGGCACCGCGTCGATGCCGCATCCCGTCGACGCCCTCGCCGTCCACCTGCCAGACCCCTTCCCCGACCGTCTCCGACGGCCCCCCCGCACCACGGCCTGACCCCCTGGCCCGACTCGCCCTGCGCGAGCCGGTCCCATCGTCCGGTTCCACGACACGCGCCGTGCCGCGTGTCCGGAACCGCTGGTCAGACCGAGGTCGTCGTGACTGCATTCATCAGATTCGTGGCGCGCGGTGTCATCGCGGGCACGCTTTGCCTCGGCGGCGGCGTCCGCGCACAGACCCCAGCGCCGACCGGACCCGACAGCCTCGCGCAGGCGGTCGAGGCGGCCTGGCAGCGGGCGGCCGAATCGGTCGAGACGCAAGGCCAGGTACACCGCGCGCGCGCCGACGTCGTCACGGCATCGGCCCCCTGGGCCGCCCCGCCCGCGATCGAGCTCGCCCACCGGGACGATCGCCCGCTCACCGATGCCGGCGCCCGCGAGACCGATGTCGGCATCGCCGTTCCCCTGTGGCTGCCAGGTCAGCGGACCGCGCGACTCGCGTCGGCGCGTGCGGGTGACGAAGCGGCCCAGGGGGCGCGCGACGCGGCACGCCTGCATGTCGCCGGGCGGGTTCGCGAGGCGGTCTGGGACGTCGTCCTCCAGCGCGCCGAGGTGGCGCTCGCGCAGGCGCAGACCGAGTCGCTCGATGCGCTGGCAGCCGACGTCGACCGACGCGTCGCGGCCGGCGACCTCGCGCGTGCGGATGCGCTCGCCGCCCGCGCCGAGCTCGTGACGTCCGCGGCCGCCCGGGCGCTGGCCCAGACCCGCCTGCAGGTGTCGCTGACCCGATGGCAGACCCTGACCGGGATGGCGGACATCCCCGCCGGCACCGCATCGATCGAGGCCCCCTCCGCCGTGACGCTGTCCGACGAGCACCCCGTGCTGCGACTCGCCGACCGACAGGTCGAACTCGCGAGAAAGCGGCTGGACGCGGTCAACGCGTCGCGGCGCAGCCCGCCGGAACTGCTCGCCCGCATCCGTACGGAGGTCTCGTCGCGCGCGGAGTCCACCCAGAACAGCATCGGCATCGGGCTGCGCGTGCCGCTGGCGACCGACGACCGCAACGCGCCGCTGATGGCGGCGGCGAGCGCCGAGCTCGACGTCGCGGTGGCCACGGCGCAGCGCCTGCGCCGGCAGCTGCAGGCCGATGTCGACACCAGCCGCGCACTCGCGCAGGCGGCCTTCCGACAGATCACCGACCAGCAGGAGCGGGTCCGCCTGCTTCGGGAGCGCGCCACGCTCCTGGACAGGTCGTTCCGGGCCGGCGAGACCTCGCTGCCGGACATGCTCCGCGTGCTGTCCGCCGCCGCGCAGGCCGACGCCGCGCTCGAACGACAGCGCGCCGACGCGGGCCTCGCCCGCGCCCGCCTCGAACACGCCTTGGGACACCAGCCATGACATCCGTCACCCGCCTGTCGACGACAGGCCTTCTCGCGCTCTCCCTGTTCGCCGCCGTGCCATCGGCGACCGCCGGGCCCGGCGCGCACGGGCCCAACGGCGAGCACCTCGACGCCCCGACTCAGCCTGCGCCCGCAGGCACGAGCGCACCCCGCTTCGAGGCCAGGACCGAGACCTTCGAGCTGGTCGGCCGGCTGCAGGGCGGCGAGCTGTCCGTCTTCATCAACCGCTTCGAGACGAACGAACCCGTGCTCGCGGCGAGCGTCGAACTCGAGACCGGCAACGTGAAGGCGAAGGCGCCCTTCCACGCCGACCACGGCGACTACTCGGTCGACGACAAGGCCTTCCTCGAAGCGGTGTCCCGCCCGGGCGAGCACCCCGTGGTCATCATGGTGGTCGCCGGCGCCGAGGCCGACCTGCTCGAAGGACACTCACCGTCCCGGCGAAGACCGCTGCCGCGGCAGACACGCACGACCACCCGGTGTGGACGCGCCGCACCGCAGTGCTCGGCGCACTCGGACTCGCCCTCGCGGTCCCGATCGCCTGGGCGCTCGCGCGGCGTCGGCGCCGGACGATGGCGCTGCCGGAGGCGACGCGATGAAGCGCCTTCTCGCATCGCTGATGGGTCTGGTCGTCACGGGCGCCCTGGCCGGGCCCGGCGCCCACGGCCCGAACGGCGAACACCTCGACGCCCCGAGCGCGACGCCCACCGCCAACGGACTCGCCCGATTGCCCGACGGCAGCGTCAACGTGCCGATGCTCGCGCAGCGACGCCTGGGCGTGCGCACCGTGGTCGCCACCGAGAGCGAGGCGTCCACCACCGTCGAGCTGCCCGCACGCATCCTCTCGGATCCGAACGCGAGCGGTCGGGTGCAGTCGATCGTGGGCGGCCGGGTGATGCCGGGACCGAAAGGCCTGCCCGTGGCCGGACAGTCGGTCAGGCGGGGGGACGTGTTCGGCTACATCGTCCACCACGCCGATCCGCTCGCGCTCGCCAGCCAGCAGGCCCTCCTCACCGAACTGCGGACCAACCGCCGGCTGGCCGAGCAGCGGGTGCAGCGCCTGGAGTCGCTCGAAGGCACCGTCCCGCGCAAGGACATCGAGGCCGCCCGCGCCGAGCTCGCCAGCCTCGCCAGCCGGGAGCAGAGCATCGGCTCGAGCCTCGGCGCCCGCGAGCCCCTGATCGCGCCGGTCTCCGGCGTGGTCGCCCGAGCCGACGTCGCCATCGGCCAGGTGGTCGAGTCGCGCGAGGTGCTGTTCGAGGTCATCGACCCGGCGCGCCTGATGGTCGAGGCCAGCGCACCCGATGCGAGCCTCGGCACCCAGCTGTCGAAGGCGACGCTCGCCGGCCTGCCCGGCTGGACCCTGCAGTTCGTCGGCGCCGGCCGTGCCCTGCGCGACGGCGCCGTGCCGCTGACGTTCCGGACCACGGGCGCGGGCAGCGTGCCCCTGGCCATCGGGCAGCCTGTCACGGTCGTCGCGGCGCTCTCCGGCAAGGTCAGCGGCTACGTGCTGCCGGCCGAGGCCATCACCCGCAATCCGTCCAACGAACCGGTGGTCTGGATCAAGGCTGGCGCCGAACGCTACCTGCCGCAGCCCGTCCAGTACCAGCCGCTCGATGCGCGCACGGTCGTGGTGACGAAGGGCCTGGGCGCGGACAACCGCGTGGTCGTCCAGGGCGCGTCCCTGATCGCCCAGATCCGCTGACCGGCCCCGGAGTCGCACGATGTTCAACTGGATCGTCCGGACCAGCCTGCAGAACCGGCTGTTCGTCCTCGCATTCGCGGCGATCGTGATGGCGATGGGTGCCTCGACCGCGTGGAAGACGCCGGTCGACGTCTTCCCCGACCTCAACAAGCCCCTGGTGACCGTCCTGACCGAAGCCGGCGGGATGGCGCCGCAGGAGGTCGAGCAGCTCGTCACCTTCCCCATCGAGACCGCCCTGAACGGCATGCCTGGCGTCACGCGGGTGCGCTCGACATCGGGCGTGGGCCTGTCCATCGTCTACGCCGAGTTCGACTGGGGGACAGACGTCTACCGCAACCGGCAGCTCGTCGCCGAGCGGCTCGCGCTCGCGCGTCAGCGGCTGCCCGCCGACATCACGCCCATCATGGGTCCGGTCTCCTCGATCATGGGCGAGGTGATGCTGCTGGCACTGCCCCTGGAGGTGGATGCGGCGGGCGTCGCGGCCTCGCCGATGCAGGCCCGCGAGTACGCGGACTTCGTGCTTCGGCCGAGGCTGCTGTCCATCGCCGGCGTCTCGCAGGTCATTCCCATCGGCGGCGAGGTCCGGCAGCTTCGGGTCGAGCCGGATACCGCACGGATGGCTCAGTTCGGCGTCACGCTCGGTCAGATCGAGGCCGCGCTGCGCGGCTACGCCTCGAACGCCGGCGGCGGCTTCGTCGACCTGAACAATCGCGAATACCTGATCCGGCATGTCTCGCGGACCCAGCGGGTCGAGGACCTGCAGGGCATCGCGGTGGCCTGGGCGAACGGACGTCCGATCCGACTGCTCCAGGTCGCGTCGGTCGCCTATGCCGCGGCCGTCAAGCGGGGCGACGCCGGCTACAACGGCGTGCCCGCGGTCGTCGTGAGCGTCCAGAAGCAGCCCGGCGCCGACACGGTGAAGGTCACCCGCGAGATCGAGGCGGCCCTCGAGGAGCTCGGCCGGGGCCGCCCGCCGGGCCTGAGCGCGCCGCGTGTGCTGTTCCGGCAGGCGAACTTCATCGAGGCATCGGTCGGCAACGTCGCCGAGGCGCTTCGCGACGGGGCCGTGATGGTCGCCATCGTCCTGTTTGCGTTCCTGCTCTCGCTTCGCACCACGCTCATCTCGCTGGTGGCCATCCCGCTGTCGCTCGCCGTCACGGCGCTGGTCTTCCAGTGGCTCGGTCAGTCGATCAACGTGATGACGCTGGGCGGGCTGGCCATCGCGATCGGCGAGCTGGTCGACGACGCGGTCGTCGACGTCGAGAACATCCTCAGACGGCTCAAGCAGAACCGCCTGCTGCCCGAACCGCGCCCGATGCTCGAGGTCGTCCGCGAGGCCAGCGTGGAGGTGCGCTCGGGCATCGTCTACGGCACGGTCATCGTCGTGCTGGTGTTCGTGCCGCTGTTCGCGCTGCCGGGCATCGAGGGGCGGCTGTTCTCCCCGCTCGGGGTCGCCTACATCGTGTCCATCCTGGCCTCGATGTTCGTGTCGATGACCGTCACGCCGGTGCTGTGCGCCTACCTGCTGCCTCGCATGCCAGGCATCGAGCGCGGCGACACGCCGCCGGTGGCGCTGATCAAGCGCTGGGACGAGCGGCTGCTGCGGTGGTCGTTCGCGCGGACCCTCCCGCTGATGGCGATCGCCGCCGTCGCCGTCGCGGCGGCCGCCGCGAGCGTGCCGCAGTTCCCTCGCGCGTTCCTGCCGCCGTTCAACGAGGGCTCGCTGGTGCTCGGCGTGGTCTTCAACCCCGGCACCTCGCTCGCCGAGGCGAACCGGATGGGTGCGCTCGCCGAGACGCTCATCCGCGAGGTCCCGGAGGTGACGCAGGTCGGCCGCAGGACGGGCCGGGCGGAGCTCGACGAGCACGCCGAGGGGGTTCACTCCGCCGAGATCGACGTCGACCTCGAACGAGGCGGGCGCAGCCGCGAGGCGGTCATGGCACACCTGCGCGACACGCTGTCGGTGCTGCCCGCGCAGGTCGCGATCGGCCAGCCGATCTCGCACCGGCTCGACCACCTGCTGTCGGGCGTGCGCGCGCAGGTCGCGCTGAAGATCTTCGGCGACGACCTCGACACGCTGCGCGGACTGGCCGAGTCGCTGCGTCAGAACCTCGCGCCGATTCCCGGCCTGGTCGACCTGACCGTCGAGAAGCAGGTGCTGATCCCGCAGATCACCGTGCGGCTCGATCACGCCCGGGCGGCGCAGGTGGGTCTGACGCCGGGCGAGGCCGTCCGGATCCTGCAGGCGCTCACCGACGGCGCACGGGGTGCGCAGATCGTCGACGGCGCGCGGCGCTACGACCTGGTGCTGCGCCTACCCGAGGCGGGACGCAGCCCCCAGGCGCTCGCCCGGACCCTGATCGACACGCCGGCGGGCCGCGTGCCGGTGTCGGCCATCGCGACCGTCGAGGAGACCGACGGGCCCAACCAGATCGGGCGCGAGAACGGCCGGCGACGCATCGTCGTCTACGCGAACACCGACGGCTCGGACATGGGACGGATCATCGCCGACGTCCGGGCCGCACTCGCCCGTACGCCGATGCCCGGCGGCACCTTCGTGACGCTCGAGGGTCAGTTCCAGGCGCAGGAGGACGCCACCGAGCGCATCGTCGGGCTGTCGCTGGTCTCGCTCGCGCTCATCCTGCTCGTGCTGTATTCACGCTACCGGTCGTTCGCGCTGGCCGCGATCATCATGGCGAACATCCCGCTCGCGCTGGTGGGCAGCGTGATCGCGATGTGGCTGGCCGACGTGAGCCTGTCGGTGGCGACCATGGTCGGCTTCATCACGCTGGCGGGCATCGCGACCCGAAACGGCATCCTGAAGGTCAGCCACTACCTGAACCTGTGCCGCTTCGAGGGCGAGCGCTTCGGGCCCGAGATGGTGGTGCGCGGCTCGCTGGAGCGGCTGACCCCCGTCCTGATGACCGCACTGGTCGCCGCGTTCGCGCTGACGCCGCTGCTGCTGGCGGCCGATGCCCCCGGAAAGGAGATCCTGCATCCGGTCGCCGTGGTCATCTTCGGCGGGCTGGTCAGCTCGACGCTGCTCGACACCGTGCTCACGCCGCTGATGTACCTGAGGTTCGGCAGGCGGGCGACCGAGCGGGCGCTGGAGCAGGACGCCGGACCCGCGGCGGCGTCCCCGAAGGCGACCGATGCCTACTGAAACGCTCGACGGCCCGCCTGACCTGCCACGCATCCCACCCCCGACGAAGCCCTCCAGGAGCCCACGATGAAGCCCGCCCGATTCGCCGTCGCACTCGTTCTTGCCAGCGCGATGTCCGCAGCCTATCCCCACGGCCAGCCCAAGGCGCAGCACGGCGGGGTGGTCGCCACCGCGAACGACCTGTCGTTCGAACTGGTCCCGCAAGGCGACCGGACGGTGCTCTACGTGTTCGACCATGACACGCCGCTCGAGGCCCAGGCGTTCA
>CAIUGQ010000114.1 GCA_903898725.1 uncultured Burkholderiales bacterium
GAAGCCTTCCTTGAGTCCGCCGCGCAGGAAGTTCAGGTGCGGCTTGCCGGTGCGGGCCGCATCGACCAGCATCCCGTAGGGCGTCGACCAGTCCCACTCGGCGCCGGTGAGGTAGCCCTTGGGCGCGAGCGCGGCCTGGCTGGCGTGGTAGCCGCAGGTCATGATGCCGCGCTTCTCGGCGGTCTCGATCATGACCTTCGGGCCGTCGACGTGGCAGGTGACCACGTCCACGCCCTGGTCGACGAGACTGTTGGTCGCCTCGGCTTCCTTGACCGCCATCGACCAGTCGCCGGTGAAGATCACGCGGGTGGTGATCGTCGGGTCGACCGAGCGCGCGCCCATCGTGAACGCGTTGATGTTGCGCAGCACCTGCGGAATCGGCTTGGCCGCGACGAAGCCGAGCTTCTTCGACTTGCTCATGTGGCCGGCGACGACACCCGCGACGTACTGCGCGCCGTCGATGTAGCCGAAGTACGAGCCGGCGTTCTTCGGATGCTTGCCCTCGGTCCACATGCCGCCGCCGTGCGCGAAGCGCACCTTAGGGTACTTCTCGGCCATGCGCAGCATGTGCGGGTCGAAGTAGCCGAAGGACGTGGCGAAGATCAGCGCCGCCTTGTCCTGCGTGATCATCGCTTCCATCGTCTTCTGCACCGCGATGGTCTCGGGGACCTTCTCCTCCTCGACCACCTTCACGCCCGGCAGCTTCTTGAGCGCCGCGGCGGCCTGCGCCTGCGCCTGGTTGTAGCCGAAGTCGTCGCGCGGACCGACGTAGATGACGCCGACGGTGATCGGCGTCTGGGCCGAAGCACGCAGCGGCAGGCCGGCGGCGGACACCAGACCGGCGGCACCGGCGGCTTGGAGCAGGGAGCGACGCGAGGTGATCATGGGGACTCCTTGGGGGCGGGGCGTCCTGAGGACGCCGGCAGGTCGGATGGCGGGTCGTGGAGCGGTGCACGCCCGGGCTGTGCCACCGGGTACACCAACATGAATACAAGATTGCCGGCGGAGCTTCGCAAGATGCGTGCCGGGCTCGGGGAGCGGGGTTCGCACGCCCGGCGGGCGGGCGCGGCTCCAACGCGGTGCGGGCTGCGGGCGAGGTCGCGCGGGCGGCCCCGCGCATCGCACCGTTTGCGGGCGACCTAGTCGCCGGCGTGCTCGCGCGCCTCGTGCAGCATGTGCAGCGTGATCTTGCGGACCTCGGCCTTGCTGGCCTCGATGTGCGTGCGCAGCAGCATCACCGCCTGGTCGGCCCGACGCTGCACGATCGCCCGCAGGATCTTCGCGTGCTCCTGGTAGGTCGCGTCGACCCGCGGCGCCTTGGTGAAGTCGAGCCGGCGGATGATGCGGATGCGCTCGGTCACCTCGGCATGCACGCGCGACATCTCGCGGTTGCCCGCGCTCTGCACGAGCGTCGCATGGAACATCTCGTCGAGCTGGGCCACGACCCGCATCTCGGACTCGCGTTCGTCGGCCGGTCCGGTCCAGGTGCGGCGCAGCGGCTCGAGTTCGGGGCGCGCGTCGGCCTCGCACAGGCGGCGCACGGCGGTGCTCTCGAGCACGATCCGCAGGTCGTAGAGCTCCTCGAACTGCAGGAAGTCGAACGGCCTGACGCGCCAGCCGGAGCGGAACATCACCTCGAGGTAGCCCTCGTGCTCGAGCCGGTAGAGCGCCTCGCGCACCGGCGTGCGGGAGGCCTGCGTGCGCTCGGAGATCTCGGTCTCGGTGAACCGGTCGCCGGGCAGCAGCCTGAAGTCGAAGATGTC
>CAIUGQ010000115.1 GCA_903898725.1 uncultured Burkholderiales bacterium
ACGATCACCGCCGCGATCATCACCCGCACGTCGTCGACCATGCCGACCGCCGTGATGATCGAGTCGAGCGAGAACACCAGGTCGACGACCATGATCTGCAGGATCACCGCGGTGAAGGTCGCCTTGACCGCGGCGGCGGTCGTGCCCTCCTCGCCCTCCATCGAGCCGTGGATCTCGGTGGTGGACTTGTAGACCAGGAACAGGCCGCCGAGGATCAGGATCAGGTCCCGGCCCGAGATCTCCTGGCCCAGGACGGTGAACAGCGGCTCGACCAGCCCGACGATCCAGGCCAGCACCAGCAGCAGGCCGATCCGCATGAACATCGCCATCGAGAGGCCGATCTTGCGGGCGAACTCGCGCCGCTCGGGCGGCAGCTTGTCGACCAGGATCGAGATGAAGATGATGTTGTCGATGCCGAGCACCAGTTCGAGCGCGGTCAGCGTGAGGAAGGCGATCCACACCTGCGGGTCGGTCAGCAGTTCCAGCATCGGGGCATCCGGTTGAGGTCGCGGCGCACGCAGACGGCGGCGCGACGGGCGAGGCGGCGGGGGAAGACGGGGGGCGGGACGTCAGGCCGTGGCGGCGAGTGCCCGGTCGAGGTCCCACAGGATATCGTCCAGCGACTCCAGGCCGACCGACAGCCGCACGAGGTCGGGGGATACCCCGGCCGCGCGCTGCTCCGCTTCGGAGAGCTGACGGTGCGTGGTCGAGCCGGGATGGATCACCAGGGTGCGCGCGTCGCCGACGTTGGCGAGGTGCGACAGGAAGGTGCAGGCATCGATGAAGCGTTCGCCGGCCTGCCGGGCATCGCCCTCGGCGCCGGGCTTCACGCCGAAGGTCAGGATGCCGCCGGCACCGCGCGGCAGGTAACGCTTCGCGAGGGCGTGGTACGGACTGTCGGGGAGGCCGGGATGGTTGACCCAGGCCACACGCGGATGCGCCTGCAGGAATTCGGCCACCCGGATCGCGTTCTCGACATGGCGGTCCATTCGGACCGGCAGCGTCTCAATGCCCTGCAGCAGCAGGAAGGCCGACAGCGGCGCGAGCGCGGGGCCGAGCGTGCGCGCGGTCTCCATGCGGGCCCGCATCGTGAAGGCGAAGTCGCCGAAGGTCTCGAAGAAGCGCACCCCGTGGTAGCCCTTGCTCGGCTCGACCATCTCGGGGAACTTGCCGTTGTCCCAGGGAAAGCGGCCGGCCTCGACGATGGCGCCGCCCAGGGTCGTGCCGTGGCCGCCGAGGTACTTGGTGACCGAGTGCACGACGAGGTCGGCGCCGTGATCGATCGGACGGCACAGGTAGGGGGAGGCCAGCGTGTTGTCGACGACCAGCGGCACGCCGTGCGCATGCGCGATCTCGGCGACCGCCTCCAGGTCGATCACGTTCAGGCGCGGGTTGGCGATCGTCTCGACGAACACCGCCTTCGTCTCGGGCCGCATCGCGGCGCGGAAGTTCTGCGGCTCGTCGGGTTCGACGAAGGTGCACGAGATGCCGAAGCGCGCGAAGGTGACCGAGAACTGCGAGACCGTGCCGCCATAGAGCGTGTTGGCCGCGACGATGTGGTCCCCCTGCCGGCACAGCGTGAGCATCGCGACCATCTCGGCGGCCATGCCGCTGGCGGTGGCGAGCGCGGCGCGGCCGCCCTCGAGCGCGGCGATGCGCTGCTCGAGCACCGCGACCGTGGGGTTGCCCAGGCGGCTGTAGACGTTGCCGAAGGTCTGCAGGTCGAACAGCGACGCGGCATGCTCGGCCGAGTCGAACACGTAGGCCGCGGTCTGGTAGATCGGGGTGGCCCGCGCGCCGGTCTCGGCATCCGGGATCTGCCCGGCATGCAGGCACAGGGTCTCGATGCCGAAGGCACGGTCGGTCATGGGGGGGCGGGTCGGCGTGCCGTCTCGGCGCGGAGCATGAAGGGTACCGCAGCGCTCGCGCGGCGGCAGGCGGGTCCGGTGGCTGCCGGTGGCCTCAGGCCGCCGGCGGGAGCATCCCGTTCCAGCGCGGGCGCTTCGCCGAGATCACGCGGGTGTCGACGCCGGCCCAGCCCAGGCCGCCGAACAGGCGTCCGTGCTCGATCTTCACGCAGCGGTCCATCACCGAGTCGAGTCCGGCCTCACGGGCCAGCGCATCGGCCTCGAGGTTGGCCACGCCGAGCTGCTGCCAGAGGCAGCGTGCGCCGATGTCGATCGCCTCGCGGGCGATCGGCAGCACGTCGGCGGGCTTCCTGAAGACGTCGACCATGTCGACCCTGACCGGGATGTCGCGCAGCGAGGCGTAGGCCTTGCAGCCCAGGATCTCCGGATACTTCGGGTTCACCGGGATCACCGTGTAGCCGTGATCGAGCATGTACTTCGCCGCGAAGTAGCTCGGCCGGAACCAGTCGGCGGACAGGCCGACCACGGCGATCGTCCGGTGGGTGGCCAGGATGCGGCGCAGGGTGTCGAGGTCGTCCATCGGGGCGGCAGGGCGCGGTCGGGAGCCCGAGTCTCCGCTCGGTGACGGTCCGGCGCAAGCCGGGATGCGGCCGGACCGTCCGGGACTCACGACTCGGTCGGCAGGAACCCCTCGACCGACAGGTAGCGCTCGCCGGTGTCGTAGTTGAAGCCGAGGACGCGGGCGCCCTTGCCCAGTTCGGGCAGCTTCTTCGCGATCGCGGCGAGGGTCGCGCCCGACGAGATGCCGACCAGCATGCCTTCCTCGCGGGCGGAGCGACGCGCGTACTCCCGCGCCTCCTCGGCCTCGACGGTGATCACGCCGTCGAGCAGCGAGACGTCGAGGTTGGCCGGCACGAAGCCCGCGCCGATGCCCTGGATCGGATGCGGCGACGGCGCACCGCCCGAGATGACCGGCGAGGCGGCCGGCTCGACCGCGAACACCTTGAGCTTCGGCCACGCGGCCTTCAGCACGCGGGCAGCACCCGTCAGGTGGCCGCCGGTGCCCACGCCGGTGATCATCGCGTCGAGCCCGTCCGGGAAGTCCTCGAGGATCTCCGGTCCGGTGGTGCGCACGTGCGCCTCGATGTTCGCCGGGTTCTCGAACTGCTGCGGGATCCAGGCCCCGGGGGTCTCGGCGGCCAGCTCGTGCGCGCGCGCGATCGAGCCCTTCATGCCCTTCTCGCGCGGGGTCAGCACGAAGCGCGCGCCGTAGGCGAGCATCAGGCGACGCCGCTCGACCGACATGCTGTCGGGCATCACCAGCACCAGCGGATAGCCCTTGACCGCGGCGACGATCGCCAGACCGACGCCGGTGTTGCCGGAGGTCGGCTCGATGATCGTGCCGCCGGGCCTGAGCCGGCCGGTGCGCTCGGCGTCCTCGACCATCGCCAGGGCGATGCGATCCTTGATCGAGCCGCCGGGGTTCGCACGCTCGGACTTGATCCAGACCTCGGCGTCGCCGAACAGGCGGTTGATGCGGACGTGCGGCGAGCGGCCGATCGTCTCGAGGATGCTGCGTGCCTTCATGCTCGTGCGCTCCATCCAGTGTGAACCGGGCACGGTACCGCGTGCCGCACCGTCTCGCCAAGCGCGCACGCCGGCATGTGCTCATGCGCGCGGGCAGGTGTGCGTGCCGTGCTCGCCGGCAGGCGCATGCGCGCGCGGGCGCTTCGGGCGCACTTCCGAACGCGAACCCCGGCGTCGGGGCCGCAGGCAGGTCGGGGCATAGAATCGCCGCTCCGACGACCGACCCGCCCACCCGCCCACCCGCCATGCTCGCCTACGACCAGTACCGATCGCTGCGCCTCGTCCGACACGAGGACGGGGTCCTCGAGATCGTGATGACCTGCCGGCCCGGCCAGAAGCTGCCGACCGCCGACGACCGCACGCACCTCGAGATGACCGAGGTCTGGCGCACGCTCGACGCGGACCCGGCGATGAAGGTCGCGGTGATCCGCGGCGAGGGCCGCGGCTTCTCGGCGGGCGGCGACGCCTCGCTGGTGGAGGCGATGGCCGACGACTTCCACGTCCGCGCCCGGGTCTGGCGCGAGGCGAAGGATCTGGTCTACAACATGATCAACTGCAACAAGCCGATCGTCTCGGCGATGCACGGGCCGGCGGCCGGCGCAGGTCTGGTGTGCGGCGTGCTCGCCGACGTGTCGATCGCCACGCGCGACGCCAAGCTGGTCGATGCGCACACGCGGCTCGGCGTGGCCGCGGGCGACCATGCGGCGGTGATCTGGCCGCTGCTGTGCGGCATGGCCAAGGCCAAGTACTACCTGATGCTGTGCGAACCGCTGACCGGCGAGGAGGCCGAGCGCATCGGCCTGATCTCGCTGGTGGTCGACGACGAGGCGGCGCTGCAGACGCGCGCGTTCGACGTCGCGCGCCGGCTCGCCGGCGGCAGCCAGACCGCCATCCGCTGGACCAAGTACGCGCTCAACAACTGGCTGCGCCAGGCCGGCCCGGCGTTCGATGCGTCGCTCGCGCTGGAGTTCATGGGCTTCGCCGGACCCGACGTGAAGGAAGGCGTGGCCGCGCTGCGCGAGAAGCGTGCGCCGCGCTTCGACCAACGCGATCCGTTCTGAGGACGCGACGATGGCCCTGCTGATCCTGAGCAAGCCGATGCCGCCCGAGCACTTCGCGCAGGCGCTGCGCGAGCAGGGCTGGCCGCATCCGATCCACACCACGATCGACGGCGACTGGGACCCCGCCGCGATCCGCTGGCTGATGGCCTGGCGGCTGCCTGCGGGCGTGCTGCCCCGGCTGCCGAACCTCGAGCTGCTCTACAACTGCGCGGCCGGCGTCGACAAGCTGCTGGCCACGCCCGACCTGCCGCCCGGGCTGCCGATCGCACGCGTGGCCGACGGCGCGCAGGCCGTCGAGCTCGCGCAGTACGTGGTGCATGCGGCGCTCGACCACCTGCGACTCGCGCCGCGCTACCGCGCGCAGCAGGCGGCCCGCGACTGGACGCGGCACCGTGCGCCCTCGGTCGGCATCGAGGCGCTGGTGCTCGGACTCGGCCCGATCGGGCAGACCATCGCGCGCTCGCTCGCGGCGCTCGGCTTCGAGGTCTCGGGCTGGAGCCGCACGCCGCGCACGATCGACGGCATCCGGACCTTCGCCGGCGACGACGGGCTGGCGGCCGCGCTGCCGCGTGCGCGCGTGCTGGTGTGCGCGCTGCCGCTCACGCCGCAGACGACCGGACTCGTCGACGCGACGCTGCTCGCACGGCTGCCGCGCGGTGCGCTGTTCGTGAACATCGGTCGCGGCGGACAGGTGGTCGAGCCCGACCTGATCGCGGCGCTCGCGAGCGGACAGCTCGGCGGCGCCACGATCGACGTGCAGGCACGCGAACCGATGCCCGCCGACGACCCGCTGTGGGACGCGCCGAACCTGACGCTGACGCCGCACGTCGCGGGCCAGCTGTCGCCGGTCGCGGTGGCGACGCAGTTCGCCGAGGAGGTGGCGCGACTCGAGCGCGGCGAGCCGCTTCGCCAGCCGGTGGACCGACGCCGCGGGTACTGAGGGCGACGCGCCCGCGTCGCGGCGCGCGACGAGACATCGCGCGCCTGGTAGCTGTCGTTGTGCCCGTCGTAGTGCCCGTCGTTGTGGCCGTCGTTGTGGCCGCGTTCGTGCTGCTGCTATCGTTCGGCGGGACATCCTTCCACGCGAGGCGACGATGGCAACCAGCGCATCCAAGGCGTTCGACATGGGCAAGATGGCGATGGGCGGGATCGGGCAGGTGCTCGACAGCGTCGAGTTCGTCAAGCGCGCCTGGGGCGGACTGAATCTGCCGAGCACGCTGGTGCCCACGGTCGACATCGACGAGCTCGACAAGCGCATCGCCGATCTCAAGGCCGTCGAGCAATGGCTGAACATGAACCTCAGCATGCTGCACGGCACCATCCAGGGTCTGGAGATCCAGCGCGGCACGATCGCCGCGGTCAAGGCCTTCGGTGCGTCGTTCGGCAACCTCGCGGCGCAGACCGCCGCGGCGCCCGCTGCAGCGCCGCCGCGCGCGGCGGCCCGCACCCCGGCCCCGGCCCCCGAACCCGAGCCCGCACTCGAGC
>CAIUGQ010000116.1 GCA_903898725.1 uncultured Burkholderiales bacterium
CGCCGACGCCGGCGCGGCCGAGCAGTGGCTGCGCGCACTCGCCGCCGCGGTGCTGACCGACAAGCGCGAACCGCGCGTGCTCCGGACGAGCAAGGCGCTCGAGGCGGCGATCGAGGCGGCCGGCGGCGCGGCCGTGTTCGAAGCGCGCTGGCAGGCGATGTGCGCTCGTGTGCTGACCGCCGTCACGCTGCTCGAGGAATGGTCCTCGGTCGGCGTGAACGCGGCCGCGATGCGCTGCGGCGCCGGACTGCTCGATGCGTTCCGCCGCACGAAGCGCGCCCAGGGCGTGATCGACTTCGCGGACCTCGAGTCCATCGCGTGGCGGATGCTGCGCGACCCCGGCACCGCCGCCTACGTGCAGTGCCGGATGGACCGCCGCTATCGTCATCTGCTGTTCGACGAGTTTCAGGACACGAGCAGCCTGCAGTGGCGAGTGATCGCCGACTGGCTGCAGTCGTACGCCGGTGCGGGCGAGCGGCCCTCGGTCTTCGTCGTCGGTGATCCGAAGCAGTCGATCTACCGGTTCAGGCGCGCCGAGGCCCGCGTGTTCGATGCGGCCAAGGCGCTGCTGCGCGAGGGCTTCGCCGCGCGCGAGGCCGGGACCGACACCACGCGGCGCAACGCGCGCGCGATCGTCGAGGTCCTGAACCGCTGCCTGCCTGCGTGCATGCCGCATTTCCGCGAGCAGGCGACCGCGGCCGACGGGGCGGACGGCTTCGTGTGGCGCCTGCCGCTGGTCGAGGCCGATGCCGTGGCGGCCGAGGCCGATGCGCCGTTCGACTGGCTCACCTCGCCGCGAGACGACGAGAGCTCGCTGCGGCACCGCGAAGGGCTGGCGATCGCCGATGCGATCCTGCACGCGCGCGAGGCGCTCGCGGCCCAGGGGCACACGCTGCCGTGGCGCGAGGTCTACGTGCTGGCCCGCAGCCGCAGCGGCTTCGAGGCCTACGAGCGTGCGCTGCGCGAGCGCGGCCTGCCGGTCCAGTCGGATCGTGCCGGCGGGCTGCTGCGCACGCTCGAGGGCGACGACCTGCGCGCGCTGCTCGGCTTCGTGCGCCGTCCGAGCGACGACCTCGCGTTCGGGCAGGTGCTGGCATCGCCGCTCGTGGGGCTCGATGCCGCGTCGATCGCATGGATCGCCGCCCGCGGGCCGAAGGACACGACGGCCGATGCGCAGGCGGAGGTCGACGCCGGCGCCGCCGACGACGGGCCGCGTCCGATGCCGCGCGGCTGGTGGGCGCGGCTGCGCCGCCTGGCGGCCGAGCCCGACCCCGCCGACCCGTCGCCCTTCGATGCGCCCGGCCTCGTCGAACGCATCGCCGGCTGGATCGATGCCGCGTCGCGCACGCCTGTCCACGACTTCCTCGATGCGGTCCTCGCACAGGTCGATGCGTTCGCCCGCTATCCGTCGGTCGTGGCGCCGGCCCAGCGCGAGGTCGCCCACGCCAACCTGTGCGCGATGCTCGGGCTGGCGCTCGACGTCGATGCCGGCCGCTATCCGAGCCTCGCGCGATTCCTGCGGCGCCTGCGGGGCTTCGAGACGCTCGACGACCGCGAGGGGCCGAGCGAGGGGCGCGCCGATGCGGTCGACGCGATCCGGCTGATGACGATCCACGGCTCGAAGGGGCTCGAGGCCGACCTCGTGGTGCTCGCCGACGCCAACGGCCGTGGCCAGTCCGACGGCCAGCGGCTGCATGTCGACTGGTCGCCCGAGCTGCCGCGTCCGTCGCAGGTCTCGTTCTTCCTGGGCAGCGCGCGCGAGGGCTGCGTGCGCCGCGAGAGCTTCGCGCGGGAGGACGCGCTGCGCGAACGCGAGGACCGCAACCTCCTCTACGTCGCGCTGACCCGCGCCAAGCTCGGGGTCATCGTCTCGGGGACGCGCGGCAAGACCGCGCCCAAGTCGTCCTGGTACACCTTCCTCGACGGCGTCGACCCCCCGCCGGGCTGGGTGCACCGGGCCGGCGCCTCCGCCGATGCCGAGCCCGCTGCCGACGCAGCCTTCTCGATGCGGCTGCTGTCGCTGTCGCGGCTGGATGTTGGTGTCCGGCGCGACCCGGGCGAGGAGGGCGGCGAGCGCGACGGCGACGGGCGGCCCGCGGGCCTGCTCGCCACCGAGCTCGGCCATGCGATGCACCGCGCGCTCGAGCTGCTGCCGGCCGGGGTCGACGAAGACACGGTGCTCGCCGCCCTGCATGCCTTCGCGCTCGATGCGTCGCAGCGCCGTGCGGCCCTGGCCCGCGCCCGTGCCGTGATGGCGCTCGCTCCGCTCGCCCCGGCATTCGATCCCGGCGCCCCCTCGGCCTGCGAGTTCGAGATCCTCGACGCGGCGGGCGAGTCTCGCCGCATCGACCGGCTCGTGCGGGTCGGCGACGAGACCTGGGTGATCGACTACAAGTGGTCGGTCGACGCGGCGCGCCGTCCCGACTACCTTGTCCAGCTCGCCGGCTATCGCGTACTGGTGGCCGGTCTCGAGCCGCCGCCGCTCGGTGCCGCAAGCCGGATCCGCACCGTCCTGATCGATGCCGCGGCGGGCCGCGTCGAGTTCGATGTGGATCTCGGCAGGGGCGATCGAGGGGCGATGCCGGGCGACTGATACAATCGGGTTGGACGGGCCTCCTCGCATTCCGGCGTGGTCCACCTGGTCAGGTCCGGAAGGAAGCAGCCAAGGCCGCTCCCCGGAAGTGCCGAGGGTCAGGCTCGTCCACCTCCTACCGTTCCTCCCGGCCCCCCCGCGCCCCGCCCGATGTCTCACCAGGTCCTGGCACGTAAGTGGCGTCCGCGAGACTTCGGCTCGCTGGTCGGGCAGGAGCACGTCGTGCGGGCGCTGACCCACGCGCTCGACACCGACCGCCTGCATCACGCGTACCTGTTCACCGGCACCCGCGGCGTCGGCAAGACCACCGTCTCGCGCATCCTGTCGCGCGCCCTCAACTGCGAGACCGGCGTGACCTCCACGCCCTGCGGCGTGTGCAGCGCCTGCGTTGGGATCGAGCAGGGACGCTTCCCCGACTACGTCGAGATGGACGCCGCCTCCAACCGCGGCGTCGACGAGATGGCGCAGGTGCTGGAACAGGTGGTCTACGCACCGGTGGCCGGGCGCTACAAGGTCTACATGATCGACGAGGTCCACATGCTGACCGGGCACGCGTTCAACGCGATGCTCAAGACGCTGGAGGAGCCTCCGCCGCACGTGGTCTTCATCCTCGCGACCACCGACCCGAAGAAGGTGCCGGTGACGGTGCTGTCGCGGTGCCTGCAGTTCAACCTGAAGAATCTGCCGCCGCAGCTCGTCTCGCGCCACCTGGCGATGGTGCTCGAGGCCGAGTCGGTGCCCTTCGAGCCGGCCGCGCTCGCGCAGATCGGCCGCGCGGCGGCGGGCAGCATGCGCGACGCGCTGTCGCTGCTCGATCAGGCGATCGCCCATGGCGGCGGCCGCGTCGAGGATGGCGCGGTGCGCGAGATGCTGGGCGTGGTCGACCGGCGTGACCTCGAACGCGTCCTCGAGGCGCTGGTGGCCGGTGACGGTCGCGCGCTGGTCGACGTGGCCGACGACATGCTGTCGGGCAATGCGCCGTTCGAGCGCAGCCTGCTCGACTTCGCGTCGCTGCTGCAGCGGATCGCGCTGGCGCAGGTCGGTGTCGTGGTCGATGACGGCACCGGCGACGAAGCCCCGGCACGGTGGGCGCCCCGTCTCGCCGCCGAAGACCTCCAGGTCTGGTACCAGATCGCGATCCACGGCGCGCGAGACCTGCCGCTGGCGCCCGATGCGCATGCGGGCTTCTCGATGACGCTGCTGCGCCTGCTCGCGTTCCGTCCCGATTCGGCAGCGCCCTCGCTGCCCGCGCCGCGGCCTCGTGCGGCGGTGGCCGCACCTGCCGCAGCACGCAGTCCTGCCGGCGCCGCGCCCTCGGCGGGTGCCGTGACCCCGGCAGCGTCCGGGCCCGGCTCGGCGGTGGCCCAGGCGCGTGCGGCGGCGCTCGCGGCCGCC
>CAIUGQ010000117.1 GCA_903898725.1 uncultured Burkholderiales bacterium
CCGCGAGCGTGGCCGACGCGCTCGGTCCCGTGCCTGGATGGCTGGTCATGTCTCCGATCTCCTCGCTGAGCGCTGGCGCGCCGACCGTCTGCTTGTCGCCGAAATCTTACCGGAGCGGCAGCGCGGCGTTCCCACCTCCTTGCCCTCGGTCTCGCCCTCGGTCTCCGGCTCGGCGAGCTATGCTTCTGCGCAGCCGTGCTCCCGGCCCCTACGAATGGACCTTCGCACATGAACCCATTTCCCGCCACGACCGCCCGCGCAGTCGCCTTCGCCCTGCTGTTCGCCCTCTTCGCGGGCGCCGCCGCCGCACAGGGCGTTGCAGCCGACCGCGCGGCCTGCGAGCGGTCCTACAAGCCCGAGCGGGGCCAGGAAGGCAAGGACGTCGTCTGGATACCCACCCCCGATGAAGTCGTGCAGCGCATGCTGCAGATGGCCGAGGTGACCCCCGCGGACGTCGTCTACGACCTCGGCGCGGGCGACGGGAAGATCGCGATCGCCGCGGCCAGGCTGGGCGCCCGGGCGGTCGGCATCGAATACAACCCGGACATGGCCCGGCTCGCCCAGTGCTACGTGAACGCCGAGGGCCTGGGCGGCCGGGCCCGCGTCGATCGGGGCGACGTGTTCGAGGCCGACTTCCGCGAGGCGACGGTGGTGACGATGTACCTGTTGCCGGACCTCAACCTCAAGCTGATCCCGAAGCTGCTGAGGGACCTGAAGCCCGGTACCCGGATCGTCTCGCACGCGTTCCACATGGGCGGCTGGGAGCCCGAACAGAAGGCGACGGTCGACCACAAGGACGTCTACCGCTGGACCATCCCCGCACCCGGCACGGCGGCGTACGCCCGGGCGATGGCGGCGGCGAGGCAGTGAGGCACGGCCGCATGACCGACCGACACCGTTCTCGCGCGTGTCACCCTCGGCCGCGGTAGACCTCGCCGCGGTGTCCGACAAGGGCTGGTTGCGGCGTTCTGCAGCCTGGTGGTCTGGCTGGCTGTTGAGACACGGTCAGCGACCCTACGCCATCTGGTCCATGTCTGCGCTGTGTGTCATGGACGGCGTGATGCCGATGATGCCCGCGGAATTCATGGCGCTTGCCTTGATGATCCTTCAGCCGCACAGGGTGCTTCTCGTGGCCCTGGCTTTTTCGGTTTCTGCGGCGGTCAGCGCTGGCCTGCTCGCCGCATTGGTGACCGGGATCGCTCAGGCCACTGCCTGGCCGAGCTGGCTTGAAGGCGAGCGCCAAGGCGCAGGCTGGGCTCAAGCCGTTCTGATCATTCAATCCTGGGGGGCTCCCGCCTTGGCATTGGCGGCGGTCTTCCCCGATAGCCCGCGAACCTCGGTTGCGGTCGCCGCGCTGGCCGGCTTTGCGCCCATCAGCGTCACGGGTCTCGTGCTGGCGGGCAAACTGCTGCTGTATGGGCTGCTGGCCCTGGCCGTGCGCTACATGCCCAGGCGGTGGCGCGGCCTCGAGTCTGCCACGTGGCCGGGTGCCCGGCAGGTACGCCGGGCCTTCAAGCGATTCGCCGCTTTGCGTCGTTGGGTCAATCGACGCGCGGTGCAAGACGATCCGAAGTGACGTGCTTCGGTTCCTCGGCCCTGCAGTGTCCGGAAAGAGGGCGCTGCTGCCGGCGGCACCGGTGATCGCCTAGGCCGTCGGAAGAACCTCGCCTACCCGGGGCTGGACCCTGAGCTGCGGCCGCTGCCGGAGTCGTCGACGACGCCTCGATCGCGGTCGACCACGTGGGCCTTCGTCATGTAACTTTCGTACCGAAGCGGCCTCTCCGGGGACAGCGATGATGGCAGGAGCACACGCCGGGCCGCGGGAGCACGCGGTCGCCGGCGCCGCGTCGGGCGCGCAGGGCGCGATCGGCGACGACGACCGCCTCGCGTTCGAGCGGCTGCTGGTCGACCTGCTCGTCAGCTTCGGCGACGTCGCACCGGGCCGGATCGTCGGCGCGATCGAGCGGTCGCTCGCACGGCTCACCGCCTTCCTCGGCTTCGACCGCGCCGCCTACGCCGAGTTCCTGCCGGACGGCTCGATCGGGATCCTCTGCGCCACCGCGAACCGGGGGCTCGAGGCTGTCCCCGTCGGGCCGTTTCCCCTCGTGCTGCCCTGGTGGCGCGGTGAGCTCGAGGCCGGGCGCATCGTGGCGCGCAGCAACCAGCCCTTCGACCTGCCGCCCGAGGCCGTCGCCGAGGCCGCGTACGTGACCGCCGTCGGGATGAAGGCGCACCTCGGGATCCCGATCGTGGTCAACGGCAGGACCGTGGCGATGGTCGGCTTCGACGCGCATGCAGCGGCTCGCCCCTGGCCCGACGACCTCGTTGTCCGGCTCACGCTCGTCGGCGAGATGTTCGCGCAGGCGCTCGCGCG
>CAIUGQ010000118.1 GCA_903898725.1 uncultured Burkholderiales bacterium
CAGCCAGCGCAGCAGCGCGGGCAGGAAGCTCACGGTGAGCCGCGCGTTGGTGTCGTCCTGCGGTCGGGCGAGGCCGTCGGCGGCGTCGATCGAACCGTCCTTCGTGCGGCAGCGGTTGACCACGTCGACGGCGCTGTCCGCGCGCGGCGTGTAGGTGGCGGTGACCTCTGCCACGCACTGCGCCTGGAAGCGGTTGGGCAGCCGGGCGATCTCGTGCCAGGTGCCGGCGTAGCGCTGCAGGTCGACGCGTGCCACGGTGGGCAGGGGCTCGGGCGCGGCGGCTGCGGGGGCGGGGGCGACGAGGGCCAGCGCGGTGAGGGCGGTCGCGAGGGCGAACCTGAGGTCGAACCTGAGGTCGAAGGTGAGGTCGCGGGTGCGGGGAAGGGGGCGCGCGGTCTGGGACGGGGTCTGCATGGCGCGAGTCTGCGATGGCGGAGGCGGAGGCGGGTGCGGGTGCACGGGCCGGTCGGCTCAGGCCTGGAGCAGCAGCCAGAGCTGCAGCGAGCGCGCACGGACGACGCCCTCGCCATCGACGATCGCGGTGCCGGCATGCAGCTTGCGGCCGTCCCGGGCGATCGGCCAGCCCAGCACCACGTAGCGTTCGCCGGCGCGCAGCGGCACGTCGACGCGTGCGGTGATGCGCCCGGTGACCATCTGCGCGTCGTCCGGCAGCCGATGGCTCCAGGCGAAGCCGGCGGGGCAGTCGAGGGCGGCCCAGGCGATCGGCGCCGACAGCGTGCCGTCGGGCTCGGCGAGCGCCGCCTGCGGCGTCCAGTCGGTGGCCACGACGCCTTCGTCGCCGACCGGCGAGGGCACGATCAGCAGGCCGTCCTCGCGGTCGATGCCGCAGCCGAAGCAGCGGCGGTACGGATCGCCGCCGCGGCCGTGTGCCCGCATGCGGCCGATCGCGCCGGCGGCGGCGGCGTACTCGGGCGAGGGCACCGGCGGGATCTCGAGCGCCAGCTCGGCGGCGCGTGCCTGCGCGAGCAGCCGCTCGCCGTCGAGCAGGTCCAGCCCGCCGGCATCGCCGGCCCGCAGCACGAGCGGCCGATCGAGCGGCGGCGGTGCCCGCAGCGTGACCTCGACCGACGCCAGGCCCAGGCGTTCGGCGAGCAGCCCGCCGACATAGCCGCCATTGCCGGAGGCGGGCGGACCGTTGAAGCGGGTCGGGATCGTCAGCGGCGTCACGGTGTCGGGCATGCGAGGGGAGAGGGCGCCGAGTATAGGCGGGGTCATGGGGCGGTGGTCAGCGCGTCCGCAGCGCCGTGTCGATCGCGCGGCATACGGCGTCCAGGGCGGGGTCGAGCGGCTTGTCGCGCCGTCGCACGCAGAGCAGGTCGCGGCGCTGCGCCGGGCGCAGCGGCCGCACCACCAGCCCTCGGCGCGAGGCCGCGGTGAGCAGCGCATCGCCCGAGAGCACCGCCGCGCCGAGGCCGGCCGCGACCACCTGCTTGATCGCCTCGATGTTGCCGACCTGCATCGCGGGCCGCGGCTCGATGCCGCCCGCGCGCAGCCAGTCGAGTGCGATCTCGTCCATCCGGGTGCCGCCCTCGATCACCAGCGGGTGCCGCGCGAACTGCGCGGGCGTGATCGCGCGGGGCGCGTCCTTCGCGGCGGGCGGCAGCACCGCGTAGAGCGGGTCGCTGCGGAGCGCATCGCCAAGCAGCTCGCGTTCGGGCACCGGCGCCACGATGACGCCGACGTCGATCTCGTTGTCGACGAGACGTCTGCGCATCTCGAGGGCGGTGCCGACCGACAGCACGATCTCGAGCCCCGGATGCGTGCGTCCGAGCCGCGCGAGCACCGGTGGCAGCAGGTAGGTCAACACCGAGACGCCGGTGCCGATCCGCACGCGTCCGAGCCAGCCGTCGCGATGCCGGCGCGCGGTGTCCTCGATGCGGTGCGCGCCGTCGAGCAGGCCGCGCGCCTGCGCGAGCACCTCCGTGCCGGCGGCCGAGGCGTGCGCACGCTTGCCCAGGCGGTCGATCAGACGCACGCCGAGGCGGGTCTCGAGCTCGCGGATCTGCAGGCTGACCGCGGACTGGCTCAGGTGCAGCCGTTCGGCGGCGCGCGAGAAGCTGCCCAGCTCGACGACGGTGAGCAGCGCGCGGAGCTGGTCGAGACTCAGTTCGCGCATGGTCGCTGCAGCCGATGAGAAAAGCTCATCGTCTGGATGATAACAATCAACTGGACCGATCGATCGGCAGCGGGAGAGTCTGTCGTGACCGGTGCACCGCGGCCGCCCGACCGGGCGCGCGCTGCGCGGACGACGGGAGGCCGGATGAGGGATGCGGGCGTTGCGGGCAAGGCGGTCGTGCTGCCGCTGCGGACGGCGGCCAGGGCCGCGGCAGGCGTGCCCGCGGCAGGTGCCGGGGATCGGCACGGCGCTGCGCCCCGGGCAGCGCGGCTGGTCGCGGCGGTGCGTCGCGCGTGGGTCGCGTGGTGTCGCTGGCAGCGGGCCCGCGACGACGCGCGGGCACTGTGTGCGCTCGACGACCGGACGCTGCGCGACCTCGGCCTCGGGCGCGACGAGATCGGCGCGATCTCGAGGGGGCGTGGGACGCCCCCTCGGGATCAGAGCAGCTGGATCACGTAGCCGCCCGACTTCTCGTCGTGCTCGAGCGCGAGCAGGCCGCGGTCGCGCGCTTCCTCGAGGACCTCGTTGAACGAGCGGAAGCCGTAGTAGCTCTCGGCGAAGCCGGGCCGCCGGCGCTTGAGGGTCTGCTTGACCATCGAGCCCCAGATCTTGTCGTCGGCGCCGCGCTCGGCGAGCAGCGCCTCGACGGTCTCGACGGCCAGGTCGACGGCTTCCTGACGCCGTTCGGCGTCGGTGCGCTGGCGGCGCGGCGCGGGCTCGGCCTCGGGCACCGAATCGTCGCCATCGGCGCCATCGGCGTCGTCGTCGATGCCGTCGGCGGGCATCGCCTCGACGGCCGTGACGAGGCTCGGCGCCGGCTCCGGCTCGATCGCCGGTTCGACGGCCGCCTCGGTGGTTGGCGCTGCGGTCTTGCGCCGGCGCGGCGCGCGCTTCTTCGGCGCATCGGCGACCGGTTCCCCGTCCACCGCGGGCTCGCCTTCGACACCCGCTGCGGGCGCATCGGGCGCGGCCGCGACCGCCGCGGCGGCATCCTCGGCCGCGAAGTCCGCGGCGGTGACCGTGTCGCCGCCGAGTGCGGCACCGGTCTCGGCGCCGCGTGCACGGCTGCGGCGCGTGCGCCGACCCTTGACGGCGGGGGCCGGCGCGTCGTCCGGTGCGCCGACCGCGTCGCTGTCGTTGGCCGACGTTCCGGTGGCCTCGGCGGCCTCGTCGGCCGGGTCGGCCTGCGTCTCGCCGGCGGGCGCGTCGGCGCCCTCGTCCGGCGCCTGGCGCGAGTCGGCGCCCCAGCGGCGCCACGGACCGCCGACCGACGGCACGTCGTCACCGTCTTCGTGGCCCGGTGCGCCGGTCTCCAGCGTGGCCGATGCCTGCGATGCGGCGGCCGCCGCAGCGGGCCCGGCGGGCACGCTGCGCAGCGGCTCGCGGGGACCGTCGCGGTCGGGGCCGCGGCCGTTGCCGCGTCCGCCTCGGCCCGAGTCGCCGCGACCGTTGTCGGCCCGACCCGCGTCGCGGCCTGCATCACGGTTCGCATCACGGTTCGAATCGCGGTTCGCATCCCGACCGGCATCGCGGTTCGCATCCCGACCCGCATCCCGCCCTGCATCGCGTCGCGCCGCGTTCTGCGCGCCGCGGCGCCGCTGCTCGCGGACCAGGTCGTCGTAGAAGATGAACTCGTCGCAGTTCGCGGTGAGCAGGTCCGAGGTGGAGCCCTTCACGCCCACGCCGATGACGGTCTTGTTGTTCTCGCGCAGCTTGGAGACGAGCGGCGAGAAGTCGGAGTCGCCGCTGATGATCACGAAGGTGTCGACGTGGGACTTCGTGTAGCAGAGGTCGAGCGCGTCGACGACCATGCGGATGTCGGCCGAGTTCTTGCCCGACTGGCGCACGTGCGGGATCTCGATCAGCTCGAACGAGGCCTCGTGCATCTCGGCCTTGAACTCGCGGTAGCGGGCCCAGTCGCAGTACGCCTTCTTGACGACGATGCTGCCCTTGAGCAGCAGGCGCTCGAGCACCTTGCGGATGTCGAACTTCTCGTACTTCGCGTCTCGGACGCCGAGCGCGACGTTCTCGAAGTCGCAGAAGACCGCCATGCTCGGCGTGTCGTCGGGTTTGGCCATCGGCCCTCCGGGTGTTCGGTGCGGTGCGGGCCCGGGCGGGCCGCGCGAGGCGCCATTATGTTCCCGAAGCCTCGGCCTGCTCGAACAGGGCCCGGCACAGCGCCTCGCTGCGCGCGTCGGCCGGGAAGAAATGCTCGACCCGGATGCCCGCGGCGAGCACGTCCTGCGCGGTGCCGAAGGTGGTGATCGTGGTGAACAGGTCGAGCCGTTCGCCGCCGACGACGAACTGCGTCTCGAGCACCGGCGAGAGCGTGGCACCGCGCCCGCCCGTGCCCGGCTCGGTCGGCGGCACCCAGGGCTGGATCTCCGCGACCAGCGTGGCCAGCGCCGGATGCGACCAGGTCTCCTGGCGCAGCCGGGCGAAGATCGCGGGCCCGACGGTCGACCAGTTCGCGATCGAGCGCGACAGGCCTCGCGGGTGAAACGTCAGGTGCATCACGTTGGGCACCGGCCCGCGGCCACGCTCGGCGAGGAGTGCCGGCAGGTCGCACAGCGCGCCGACCATCCGCTGCGCGCTGCGGTTGATCTGCAGCAGGTCCCAGTCGGCATCGACCGCCACGGCGGGGAACGGGTCGTGGTGGTCGAGCAGGCGTGCGATCGCGTGGCGCACCGCGTGCATCTCGGCATCGTCGAGCGTGCGCTGGCCGTACATCGGAGCGAAGCCCGCGAGGCGCAGCAACTCGTTGCGCTCGGCGAGCGGCACGTCGAGCACGCCGGCCGCCCGCAGCACCAGCTCGCGGCTGGGGTAGGAACGACCCGACTCGACGTAGCTCGCATGGCGCTGCGAGATGCCGCAGGCCTCGGCGAACGCCGACTGGGTCAGGCCGCGCCGCGTGCGCCAGCGGCGCAGCGAGCCGCCGACGCTCGCGGCGGGCGCGTCCATCAGCGGACTCCGGGGGCGAGTCCGCCGGCCTGGGTGCGCCGCTCGCGCAGCGCACCCGTCAGCAGGTAGCCGAGCGGCCCGAACGAGCCGGCCACCAGCGTGAGCAGCACCCAGGGCCAGGGATTGCGGCCGCTGCGGCGCGCATCGGCGACCATCCACACCATGACCAGCGTGAGCGCGATCACCAGGTCGACCAGCACCTGCAGGCCGCCTGAGGTCTGGAAGTGCGGCAGGAGGATGCCGAGGTAGCCGACGTCGGCGAGGGCCTTCGCGCTCAGCGCGCCGAAGGCGGCGATCACGAGGGCGAGCAGCAGGATCTTCTTCACGGCCGGCTCCAGGAAGGTGGATGACGGCCCGATTCTGGAGGGCGGCGCGGGGGGGCGGCAATGACCTGGCAGGTCATCGCCCGCCGCCGTGCGGGCGGCGGCGCCCCGGGAGGGCGGCGGCGCGGCGCCTCAGCGGTCGCCGAGCATCGCGTCGACGCGCTTGAAGACCGTGCGCGCGTGGGCGAGCAGTTCGCCCTCGGTCGGATGGTCGACGGTCTCGACGCCGACGATGCGCTTGCCGAGCGCGGCGTGGCGCTTCGCGACGTGCTCGCGGAACGCGACCTTGGCGGTGCCGGGCCCGGTCACCAGCACCTCCTGCGCATCGCCGAGGGCGGTGACGATCTCGTCGAAGAAGTGGGTGTCGTCGTTGGTGTGGCCCGAGCCGCCGGTGCCGGCGCGGTGATGGACCTGACGGTGGCCGCCCGCATGGTGGACGGTGACGGCGTGCTTCTCGTCGACGGAGAAGTCGACGACCCGGGCTTCGCGGTGATCGAGCCAGACGACGGCATGGACGTGGGACATGGTGGGCGCTCTCAGAGGGTGGGGGTATCGAGGGGGAGGCGAGGCGCTGCCGGAGGAGACGACCGGTGCGCCGGCGCGCGGGCTCGTGCGGCCCGCTGCGGCCCTAGAGGGTGGATCGGTGCAGGCCCGCCGCGTGTTCGCGACGCGCCTGGCACGGGATGCAGCGGATCGCGAACGGCTGGGCCAGCAGCCGCGCGGGCGGGATGTCCTGGCCGCAGTCGACGCAGGTGCCGTAGTCGCCCGACTCGAGCCTGGCCAGCGCGAGGCGGCCCGCCTGGAGCTCCTCGACGTCGCGGCGCGCGTCGGCGAAGTCGGCGGTGGTGGTGTCGGCGGCGACCGAGAGGTCACCGGCATCGGCGTTGTGATCGAGCCCGGCAGTGACCAGGGCCGCGTCGCCGAGCTTGTCGGTGATCTCGCCGCGAAGCGTGTCGAGCCTGCGCTCGATCGTGCGGCGGATGCGGGCGGTGTCCAGCGGATCCTTGAGCATTCGATGTCTCCTGCTGCGTGATGGAAGCCATCGTAGGACGCCCTGCCGCCGGCCGGCTTGATCGAAATCAAGCCGATCGGTCGCGGCCGGCGGCGCACCGCCGGTCCGCGACCGGATCAGCCCGGGCGGCCCGAGCGCTCGAGCGGGCAGGTGTTGATGCCGAGCAGCGTGTAGGCGCCGCAGAAGCGGAACAGTCCGGTCGCGAGCACGATGGCCCCGACGATGTAGCCCCAGAGCCCGACCGTGCCGACCGCGGCGAGCGCGATCAGGGCCAGGCCGGCGACGATGCGCAGGATGCGGTCGATGCCGCCGACGTTCGCTTTCATGATGGATGTCCTCTTGGTGTTGGGGTCGAGCACCCATTGGAGCGCAGCGAGGTCCGCCGGTCTGTGACCGCGGTTACAGGGCGCCCGGGGCGTGCGGTGGCCGCCCGCCGTCGGGAGTGCAGGCCATTCGCGTGCCCGTCGCCGGGCGCGGCGGGGCACCTTCTGCTACCGTCGCCGCTCCCCGTTCCTGCCAGCCGGATGCACACGATGGACCGACCCCCGCCGACCCGCGAGCTGCAGCCCAGCGCGCTCACCGCCAACGAGATGTACCTGCTGCTGCGCGACTCGGTGATGCCGCGCCCGATCGCCTGGGTGTCGACCATCGACCACCAGGGGCGCAGCAACCTCGCGCCGTACAGCTTCTTCAGCGTGTGCTCGTCGGAGCCGCCGATCCTGGGCTTCTCTGCGATGAAGTCCGGCCGCGACGAGCGCGGCCAGCCGACCTACAAGGACACGATGGTCAACCTGCGCGCCAACGGCGAGCTGGTGGTCAACGTCGTGCCCGAGTCGATGATGCTGCCGATGGTCGAGACCTCGGCCAACCTCGCGCCGGGCGAGAGCGAGTTCGACTTCGCGAAGCTGCCGCAGGCCGCCTCGACGGCGGTCAAGCCGCCGCGCGTGGCCGGTGCGCCGGTGGCCTACGAGTGCGTCGTGCATTCGGTGGTCGAGCTCGGCTCCAGCGCATGGGTCATGGCGCGGGTCGTCCACGTGCATGTCGACGAGCGGGTCTATGTCGGCACGGTCAAGGGCGTGAACCACCGCATCGACCTGCTGCAGGGCACGGAGATGCGGCCGGCCGGCCGGCTCGGGCGCGCGCTGTACAGCCGGATCAGGAATGAGGAGACCATCCTCCGCCGCGACGGCCCCAACGAGTGAAGTCGCGCATAAACCTACTGCGCGTCCCGATTCGGCGACTGCGGTGCTCGCCGTACATCACGTACGGCTGCGCTCCTCGTCGCCGACTCGGGCCTGCTCGCTACGGTTTCTGCGCGACTTCACGAGTGGGGGGGCTGTAGGAAGTCGGCTTGCTCGGTTCGGCTCAGTCGTGCGGGGTCTCGCCGCCTTCGGCTAGGGTGCGCAGGGGGGCGGGGTCGACGATGGTCACCCGCTCGCGGCCGAGGGCGATCCAGCCGCGCTGCTCGAAGCGCTTGAGCAGGCGCGAGACGATCTCGCGGACGGTGCCGATCGACTCGGCGAGCTGCTGGTGGGTGGTGTGCAGCTCGCGGCCGTGGCCGAGGAGCGCGGCGGCGAGTCGGCGGTCCATGCGCTGGAAGGCGACGGCCTCGGCGAGGCCCATCAGGTCACCGAGGCGCTCGCCGAACACGCCGAACACGTAGCGGCGAAAGCCGGGCAGGTCGGTCCAGCGCAGGAAGGTCTCGGGCGGCACCGGCCACAGGCGCGTGGGCACCGCGGTGCCGGCGTGGGCGGCGAGCAGCACCGCCGAGAACGCGCAGCTCGTCGACAGCAGGCAGACCTCGCCGCGGCCGACGCGGTAGAGCTCGATCGAGCGGCCCTCGGGATTGCCGCGTGCGACACGGATTTCGCCGTCGAGCACGAAGGGGAAGGCGCGGCAGGGATCGCCTTCGCGGACCAGCACGGTGCCGCGCGGCACGTCGACGATCGGGGTGGCGGCGAGCGCGGCGTCGAGCTCGGCCGACGGCACCTCGGCGAGGCTCGGGTAGGCGGCGAGCAGCTCGGCGCGGTCGGCGCCGGGCGCGCGCGGCGCCGTGGTCACCGGCGCTGCTCGAAGAACCTCGCGGCGATCGCGAGCGCCTCGTCGACGTCGGCGCGGGTGACGTCGAGGTGCGTGACCCAGCGCTGCACCAGGCCCTGACCGTAGCGGCCGCTGCTGCCGGTGGTGCGCACGCCGTGCGCGGCGAGGTGCTCGGCGAAGGGCGTGGCGATCGCATCGTCGACACGCACGAACACGATGTTGGTGTGCGGCACGTCGGCAAACAGCCCGCCGTGCGTGCGCCCGAGCTCGGCGAGCCCGGCCGCCAGCACGCGCGCGTTGTCGTGGTCCTCGGCGAGCCGGTCGATGTGGTGCTCGAGCGCGTGCTGCGCGGCGGCCCCGAGCAGGCCCGCCTGGCGCATGCCGCCGCCGAGCATCTTGCGCCATCGGCGCGCGCGCGCGACGAAGGGCTTCGTGCCGAGCAGCAGCGACCCCACCGGCGCGCCCAGGCCCTTCGACAGGCACAGCGACACGCTGTCGAAGTTCGAGCAGATCTCGCGGGCGACGACGCGCGGATCGGTGCTGGTGCCGCCCTGCGCATCGCCGTCGCGCTGGCCTGCCGCGCGGCGGCGCGCGACCTCCACCGCCGCGTTGAAGAGCCGCGCGCCATCGAGGTGGGCGCCGAGGCCACGACGCGTGGTGAGCGCGCGCACGCCGCGCAGGTAGTCCATCGGCAGCACCTTGCCGCCGGTGGTGTTCTCCATGCCCACGAGGCGCGTCTTCGCGAAATGCGGATCGTCGGGCTTGATCGCGGCCTCGATGGCCTCGAGCGGGATCGTGCCGTCGGGCGCGTTCTCGAGCGGTTGAGGCTGGATCGAGCCGAGCACCGCCATGCCGCCGGCCTCCCAGCGATAGGTGTGCCAGAGCTGGCCGACGATCGCCTCGTCGCCACGCTCGCAGTGCGCGAGCAGCCCCATCAGGTTGGTCTGCGTGCCCGAGGCCGCGAAGATCGCGTCCTCGAAGCCGAGCATCTCGGCGGCATGTCGCTGCAGGCGGTTGAGGCTGGGGTCGTCGGCGAACACGTCGTCGCCGACTTCGGCGGCGGCGATCGCGGCGCGCATCGCGGGGGTGGGCCGGGTGACGGTGTCGCTGCGGAAATCGGGCATGGCCTGGCTCGGTCGGTGGGTCGGGTCAGCGTGCGTCCGCCACGGGGCGGGCGACGGCGGAGGAGGGCTCGGGGGCGAGGCGCAGCGCGAGGTCGATCGCGGCGAGCAGGCTGTGGTGGTCGGCGACGCCCCGGCCCGCGATGTCGAAGGCGGTGCCGTGGTCGACGCTCGTGCGCACGAACGGCAGCCCGACGGTGACGTTCACGCCGGTGTCGACGCCCAGGTACTTGACCGGGATCAGGCCCTGGTCGTGGTACATCGCGACCACCACGTCGAAGTCGCGGAAGTGACGGGCCCGCATGAACACCGTGTCGCCGGGCCAGGGGCCGCTCGCGTCGATGCCGGCGGCGCGCGCGTCGGCGATCGCCGGGGCGATCGTGTCGAGCTCCTCGCGGCCCATCAGGCCGCCCTCGCCCGCGTGTGGATTCAGGCCCGCGACGGCGATCCGCGGCCGTGCGATGCCCAGGCGACGCAGGCCGGCGTCGGCGATCGCGATGGTGTCGCGCACCGCCTCGCGGGTGATCGCCTCGATGGCGGCGCGCAGCGGCACGTGGATGGTGACGAGGATCGTGCGCAGCTCGTCGTTGGCCAGCATCATCCGCACGTCGGTCACGCCGGCGAGCTCGGCGAGGATCTCGGTGTGGCCGGGGTGCCGGACGCCGGCCGCCGCGATCGCCTCCTTGTGGATCGGTGCGGTCACCACCGCGCGGACGCGGCCGGCGATCGCGTCGTGGCTCGCGCGGACGATGGCGGCATGGGCCGCGGCTCCGGCGCGCGCGTCGACCTGACCGGCCGGGAGGTCGGCGGGCAGTTCGGAGCAGGCGATGACCCGCAGGCGGATGCGGCCCGCGTCGTCCGGGGCGTGGGGCGCCGCGACCGATTCCGGCCGGTCGACCGGCAGCACCTCGATCGCCAGGCCGAGCGCGCGCGCCTCGCGCACGAGCACGCCGACGTCCCCGTAGACGAGCAGCGGCTGCGCGCCGGGCACGCCGAGGCGTTCGGCGCAGGCCTTCAGGACGATCTCGGGGCCGATGCCGCAGGCGTCGCCCATCGTGATCGCGACCGGTGTGCGGGCGGAATCCATGCGGCGATTGTAGGCTGCGGCAGGACGCGCCGGCGGCCGGCGAGGCGCCGGTGCGAGGCCGCGGCCGGGCGCGCCCCGGCTAGAATCGCAGCCTTGAGCGCCTTCACTCCCGTCGACTGGGCCGGCCTCGGCCTGTGGATCCTCGCCTGGTTCGGCTATGCCGCCTGGGCCGAGCGCGCGTCGCTGCGCCGCCCGAACCTGATGGCCTCGCTCGCCCGCTACCGCCGGGCCTGGATGCGCGAGGCGTACGGGCGCGACCCGCGCATCACCGATGCCGCCCTCATCGGCAACCTGATGCACAGCGCGACCTTCTTCTCGTCGACGACGCTGCTGATCCTCGGCGCGGCGCTCGCGCTGCTGGGCACCATCGAGCGCGGCACCGAGGTCGTCGAGGTGATGCGCAACCTTCCGTTCGCCACGCGCAGCACGCAGGACCTGCTCGAGTCGAAGGTGCTGGTGATGACGCTGGTGTTCGTCTACGCGTTCATGCGCTTCACCTGGTCGCTGCGGCAGTTCAACCTGGTGAACATCATGGTGGGCGCGTTTCCGGCGCGCGACCGCATGGTGCCGGGCGACCACCTGATCGCCACCGCGAGCCGCCTGAACGAGCTGGCCGGCGTGAACTTCGCGCAGGGCCTGCGCGCCTACTACTACGCGGTGCCGCTGCTGCTGTGGCTGGTCCACCCCTGGCTGCTGATCGCGGGCACGGGCGCGATCACCGCGGTGCTCTGGTACATGGAGTTCCGCTCGGCGACGGTGCAGGCGCTGGCGGCCGAAGAGGCCGCGCCGCCGCCCCCGGCCTGAGGCCGCGCGCTCAGAGCCTGCGCGACCAGTACTCGCCGACCAGGGTCGCGCCGAAGCTCTCGTGGGGCTCGGCCCGCTCGAGCACGAAGCCCTCGTCGACATAGATGCCGCGCGCGGCGGCGAGCACCTCGTTCGTCCACAGCACCATGCTGCGGTAGCCGGCCTCGCGGGCGAAGCGCATCGCCTCGCGCACCAGCAGCCGGCCCAGGCCGATGCCGCGTGCCGAAGGCTCGACCAGCAGCAGGCGCAGCTTGGCGGTCCGCTTCGACTGGCGCACGACGAAGACCGAGCCGACCGGCACGCCGTCGCGTTCGGCGATCACGCAGCACTCGACGGCGGGGTCGAAGCGCTCGACGAAGCGGGCGACGATGCCGGCCACCATGCCCTCGAAGCGCGCATCCCAGCCGTACTCGCTCGCGTAGAGCGCGCCGTGGCGCGAGACCACCCAGCCGAAGTCACCCGGACGGGGCGCACGCAGCACGACGGGCGGAGGGGGCGTGCGCGCGCCTGACGGCGGGGCGGCTTCGGTGGCGGACATCGGCGACGGTGCTGGGGGGTGGCGGATCCCCGTCAGTGTCGAGGATCCGGTGCCGTCCCGGCAACCGCGCCGCGGCGCCCCGTCAGCGGCCGGGCGGCAGTGCCGCGACCGGCGGCGCCTGCGGCCGCGGCGCGGCGGCGCTCACCGTCGCGCGGCAGCCGGCGAGGAAGTCCCGGTGGTGGTCGTGCGGCCCGCGGGGCTCGGCGAAGACGCCGATCGTCGCGGTGCGCAGCATCGCCTCGTCGTCCTCGTCGCGCACGAACCAGCGCAGCGCCGGCGGCACCGACTGGATGAGGACGAGGTCGTCCTCGAGCCGGCGCAGGAACTCGTCGGGCTTGGCCCCGTTGTCGCGCGAGAGCGCGGCATTGCGGATGAAGTCGGCGCCCTCGTCGCATTCCTCGAGGGTGACGGTCAGGGCGGCGGCCCCCGTCGAGACACCGGTTGCGGCGCAGAACGCACCGATCGCACACAGATCGCGGAAACGCATCGTCGCTCTCCCCGGCCGGTGGATCGACCGTCAGATGTCGACGCTACACGCCGCCTCGCAGCGCGGACATCGGATAACCGGGCGTGGCCGGCCGCAGTTCTGACCCTTGCCTGTCGGCGTGCGCCGGGTTCCGCTTCGATGGCGCAGCGCAGCAGGGCGCGCGGCCCGATCGTGTACCGTGACGCCGTCGAGGCATCACCGCCCGCGCCCCTGACGACACCGCCCCATGATCGAAGCCGCCGCGCAGGGATTCGCCCCGCACCAGTGGGCCGCGATGGCCGCGATCGCGGCCGCGTCCGGGCTGATGCACGGCTTCATCGGGATCGGCTTCCCGCTGCTGGCCACGCCGCTCTTCGGGCTGCTGTTCGGCTGGCGCGCCGCGGTCGCGCTGCTGGTGCTGCCGACGCTGCTCGTCACGGTCGGCACGCTCTGGGCCTACCGCGGCCAGGCCGACCTGCGCGCGGTGCTGCGCAAGCACTGGCCGCTGGTGGCGCTGATGCCGGTCGGCCTGGTGGCCGGCGTGCATGCGCTGCACGTGCTGCGGGCCGATGTGCTGATGCTGCTGATGGCGGGCGTGCTGGTCGTCTACCTGGTGCTCGACCGCCTCGGACAGACCGACCTGCCGGCGCTGCGCGCGCATCCGACGCTGCTGGCGGTGCCGTTCGGGCTGGTCGCGGGCTTCACCGAAGGCGCGCTCAACGTCGCCGGTCCGATCCTGCTCATCTACTTCCTGCTGCTCGACCTGCCGGTGGTGGCGATCATCGCGACGCTGAACTGGCTGTTCTTCTTCGGCAAGTCGGTGCAGTCGCTGCTGATGGCGCAGCGCGGCGCGATCGATGCGGGCGTGTTGCAGGCGACGCTGCCGATCGCCGCGATCGGCGTGGTCGGCTACTTCGCCGGCCTGCGGCTGCGCCAGCGCGCCGACCCCGCCCGCTACCGCGGCTGGCTCAAGGCCACGCTCGCGCTGATGGCCGTCGGGCTGGTGCTGCGGGTCGCCGTCGGCGGCGGCCAGGCCTGAGCCCGCGGGCACCGGCGCCGAGGCGCTTCAGCGGGTCAGCAGCAGGCTCGCGACGATCACCAGGAACACCAGCAGCAGGCGCCGGAAGGCCTGCTCGCCGAC
>CAIUGQ010000119.1 GCA_903898725.1 uncultured Burkholderiales bacterium
CGGCGCCACCTGCTCGCTCACGTAGCTGCGGACTGCATCGCGGACCATGGTCTGCGATTCGTTCAGGATCATGCTCGTCTCCTCGTTCCCGGGCGTCTCGGCCCCGCCACGCCCGCTCGGCAGCCCGGCCTCTCAAGCCCCCGGCTGGATGCCCCAGTCGTGCGGCGGCGCGGCGTGCGCATCGGGCGCATCGGGCACACGGGCGTCGACCTCGATCTCGATCTTCATCCGCGGATCGACCAGGCCGACGATCATCGCGGTGGCGGCCGGCCGCGCGCGCGCGAAGGCCTCGCCGAACAGGGGCGCGGCACGCTCGAAGAAGGCCGCGTCGGTGAACAGGTAGCGCACGCGGACGACGTCGTCGAGCGTGCAGCCGGCCTGCGCGAGCGCGGTGGCGATGTTCGCCAGGCACTGCCGGGTCTGGACCAGCAGGTCCTCGTCGATGGTCATCGACGCGTAGTCGAAGCCGGTGGTGCCGGAGACGTGCACGTCGCGGCCGTCGACCACCGCGCGCGAATAGCCGGCGACCCGCTCGAAGCTCGAGCCCGACGAGATCAGTCGGCGCGCGCTCACCATGCGATGGGCTGGCCGCGCCAGTCGAAGAAGCCGCCGCTCGGGAACGCGGCGCGGTCGGCCAGCACGCCGCGCAGGCCGGCGACGCTGTCGGTGACCGCGACCTCGGCGTTCGGGCCGCCCATGTCGGTGCGGACCCAGCCCGGATGCAGCGACAGCACCCGCACGCCCATCGGCGAGTAGTCGCAGTGGGCCATCTTGGCGACCATGTTCACCGCCGCCTTCGAGACGCGGTAGAGCATGCCGTAGCTGGCCTGCGCCTCGGCGATCGAGCCCATCTTGCTGGAGACGAAGGCGAGCGTGCCCTGCGACGGCGCCAGCAGCGGCGCGAGCAGCGGCATCAGCCGCATCGCGCCGAGCACGTTGGTGCGCATCACCAGGTCGAACTGCTCGTCGGTGGGCGGCGACTGGATGCTGCTGGTGCGCAGCCCGTAGACGCCGGCATTGACCACCGCGACGTCGAGGTGCTCGCCGTCGAGCTGCCAGCCGATGCCGGCGATGTCCTCCACGCGCTGCACGTCGAGCTTGAGCGTGTGCGCGCCGAGATCGCGCAGGCGGACCCGGTCGTCCTCGCCCCGGAAGGTGGCGAAGACGGTCCAGCCCGCCTCCCGGTACTGGCGCACGAACTCGAGGCCGATGCCCCGCGATGCGCCGAGGATGAGCGCGGTCGGCATCAGGCCGGCTCGCGGACCGCCGTCGCGGTCGTTGCTGCGGGGATCGCCCCGATGCGCGTCACGGTGTGCGTGCTGCCGCTCACATCAGCTCCACCGCGACCGCCGTCGCCTCGCCGCCGCCGATGCACAGCGAGGCCACGCCGCGCTTGCCTCCGGTCTTCCGGAGCCCGCCGATCAGCGAGACGATCAGCCGCGCGCCCGAGGCGCCGATCGGGTGGCCGAGCGCGACCGCGCCGCCGTGCAGGTTGACCTTCTCGTGCGGCAGGCCGTGCTCCTTCATCGCGGCCATCGCGACCACCGCGAACGCCTCGTTGATCTCGTACAGGTCCACGTTCGCGGTCGACCAGCCGGTCTTGGCGTAGAGCTTGGCGATCGCGCCGACCGGCGCGGTGGTGAACCACTGCGGCTCCTGCGAGTGCGTGGCGTGCGCGACCAGCCGGGCGATCGGCTTGACGCCTAGCTTCTCGGCGGTGGAGGCGCGCATCATCACCAGGGCCGCCGCGCCGTCGGAGATCGACGACGAGGTGGCGGCGGTGACGGTGCCGTCCTTGCGGAACGCCGGCTTGAGCGTCGGGATCTTCTCGGGGTTGGCCTTGAACGGGCTCTCGTCCTTGTCGATCACGACGTCGCCCTTGCGGCCGGCGACGGTGATGCCGGCGATCTCCCAGGCGAACGAGCCGTCGGTGTTCGCGGTCTTGGCGCGCTCGGTCGAGGTGATCGCGTAACGGTCCTGCTCCTCGCGGGTGAAGGTGTACTTGCCCGCGCAGTCCTCGGCGAACTGGCCCATCGACTTGCCGCCGCCGTTGGGGGTCTTCTCGTAGGCGTCTTCCAGGCCGTCGAGCGCCATGTGGTCGAACAGCGTGCCGTGCCCGTAGCGGTAGCCGCCGCGGCCCTTGAGCATCAGGTAGGGCGCGTTCGACATGCTCTCCATGCCGCCGGCGACGACGATGTCCTGGCTGCCGACGGCGAGCAGGTCGTGCGCGAGCATCGCGGCCTTCATGCCGGAGCCGCAGACCTTGTTGATCGTGGTGGCGCCGACGGACATCGGCAGGCCGGCGCCGAGCGTGGCCTGGCGGGCGGGCGCCTGGCCCTGGCCGGCGGGCAGCACGCAGCCCATGATCACTTCCTGGACCTGCTCGGGCGACAGCCCGGCGCGCTGGACGGCGGCCTTGATGGCATGGGCGCCGAGCTGGTGGCCGGCGAAGGACGAGAGCTCGCCCATCATGGCGCCGATGGGCGTGCGGGCAACGGAAACGATGACGACGGGATCGGCCATGGCGGGGCTCCTGGGAGGTCAGGCTCGGGCGTTGGACTCGGGCGCGGCGGCGTCCGGGGCGGGTCGGGCGGATCCGCCCGACGGGGCGGATTCCGCTTGATCATAGCGGTTCCGGAAGCGGACCGATTCGGGGTACGGGAACACGTCGTCGAAGCGGCCGGCGCGCACATGGGCCTGCTTGCGCTGCCAGAACGCCGCATCGAGCAGGTCGCCGTGGTGCTGCTCGAAGATGCGGCGCACCCGCGGGTCGCCGAGCAGGAAGGTGCCGAACTCCTCGGGGAACACGTCGTGCGGCCCGACGCGGTACCAGGGCTCGGACGCCATCTCCTCCTCGGGCGTGCGCGGCTCGGGGATCCGGCGGAACACGCAGTCGGTCACGTAGGCCACCTCGTCGTAGTCGTAGAAGACCACACGTGCCTGGCGGGTGACGCCGAAGTTCTTGTAGAGCATGTCGCCGGGAAAGATGTCGGCGGCGACCATCTGCTTGATCGCATCGCCGTACTCGATCAGCGCGTGCTCGCGCTCGGCGTCGGTGCAGCCCTCGAGGTACATGTTGAGCGGGATCATCCGCCGCTCGATGTACAGGTGCTTGATGACCAGCGTGTCGGCGTCCTCCTCGATGATCGAGGGCGCGGTGGCACGCAGTTCCTCGAGCAGGGCCGGGTCGAAGCGCGCCTTGGGGAAGGGCACGTCCGAGTATTCCCAGGTGTCGGCCATCCGCCCGACGCGGTCGTGGAATTTCACCAGCTGGTACTGCTTCTGGATGAACTCGCGGCTGACGTCCTTGTGGCGCTTGTCCTTGATGATCTTGAACACGTACGGGAACGAGGGCAGCGTGAACACGCCCATCACCAGCCCCTTGATGCCGGGGGCGATGACGAACCGGTCGTGCGAGTGCTTCAGGTGCGCGAGCATGTCGCGGTAGAACGCGGTCTTGCCCTGCTTGTGCAGCCCGAGCATCGTGTAGAGCTCGGACTCGGGCTTGGTCGGCATCAGCGTCTTCAGGAAGCGCACGTAGGCCGAGGGCACCTCCATGTCGACCATGAAGTAGGCGCGCGAGAAGTTGAACAGCGTCTCGATGCGCTCGGCGCCGTGCAGCAGCGTGTCGAGGTACAGGCGCCCGCGGCCGTCCTGCAGGATCGGGATCGCGAAGGGCGTGACCTCGCCGTCGGCGACGTAGCGGCCGATCAGGTAGGCGCCCTTGTTCCGGTAGAACAGCGTGCGCAGCACGTTGAGCTGGCAGTCGGTCGCCGGCGCGGCGTCCTCGGGCGCGAACTCGCGCATCGCGGCGGTCACGAGGCCGAGGTCGCGGTCGATGTCGACGAAGGGGCAGGCCAGGCCCAGGTCGACGATCATCCGGTGCAGCGTGCGGGTCAGGCCGAGCGCGGCCGGATAGTAGGCGCGGTAGCTCGGCGGGTCGCCGTCGAGGTAGTCGGTGGCCACCGCCGGCCGCACGAAGATGAAGTCGTTGTGGAAGTACGTGCGGTGCAGCAGCTTGGCGCACACCGAGTTGAAGAAGGTCTCGGCGAGCTCGGGCTGGCGGTGCTCGGCGAGCAGCGCGACGAAGTGGCGCTTGACCTGCGCCCAGTTGCCGGCGGCCAGGTCGGTCGCGCCGAAGACGTCCTCGATGCGGGCCACCGCCTCGCGCACGCGCTCGTCGTAGAACGCGATCCGCTCGCGGGCGAGCTGGCGGATGGCGTGCCAGTCGGCGGCCTCGTAGCGCGACTTCGCCTGCTGCGCGTTGTAGCGGAACAGCGCGTAGTGGCGGTCGAAGCCGGCGAGGATCGCCTGCGCGATCGCGAGCGCCTGGTCGGAGGTGCGCTGCTTCACCGCGGTGCCCACCTCAGGCGGTCTCGGCGAACAGTTCCCGCCCGATCAGCATCCGGCGGATCTCGGAGGTGCCGGCGCCGATCTCGTAGAGCTTGGCGTCGCGCCAGAGCCGGCCGGTGGGGTAGTCGTTGATGTAGCCGTTGCCGCCCAGGCACTGGATCGCCTCGCCGGCCATCCAGGTCGCCTTCTCGGCCGAGTACAGGATCGCGGCCGCCGCGTCCTTGCGCAGCGAGCGCACGTCGATCTTCCCCGCGCGCGAGCGGTCGCACTGCTTGCCGACCTCGTACACGTAGGCGCGGCAGGCCATCATCGTGCTGTACATGTCGGCGAGCTTGCCCTGCATGAGCTGGAACTCGCCGATCGGCTGGCCGAACTGCTTGCGCTCGTGAAGGTAGGGCACGACCACGTCCATGCACGCGCTCATGATGCCGAGCGGCCCGCCCGAGAGCACCGCGCGCTCGAAGTCGAGCCCGCTCATCAGCACGTTGGCGCCGCGGCCCACGCCCTTGAGGTCGTCGCCGTCGATGCCGCCGAGCACGTTCTCGGCCGGCACCTCGCAGTCCTGGAACACCAGCTCGCCGGTGTGGCTGCCGCGCATGCCGAGCTTGTCGAGCTTCTGCGCGACCGAGAAGCCCTTGAAGGTCTTCTCGACGAGGAAGGCGGTGATGCCGCGCGGGCCGGCCTCGAGGTCGTTCTTCGCGTAGATCACCATCACGTCGGCATCGGGGCCGTTGGTGATCCACATCTTCGAGCCGTTGAGCACCCAGCGGTCGCCGCGGAAGTCGGCGCGCAGCTTCATCGACACCACGTCGGAGCCGGCGTTCGGCTCGCTCATCGCGAGCGCGCCGACCCACTCGCCGGACACCAGCTTCGGCAGGTACTTCTCCTTCTGCCAGGTGGTGCCGTTGCGGTTGATCTGGTTGACGCACAGGTTGGAGTGCGCGCCGTACGACAGGCCGACCGAGGCCGAGCCGCGCGAGATCTCCTCCATCGCGACGATGTGGGCGAGGTAGCCCATGTCGGTGCCGCCGTACTGCTCGGGCACGGTCATGCCGTGCACGCCCAGGTCGCCGAGCTTGCGCCAGAGGTCCATCGGGAACTGGTCGCTGCGGTCGATCTCGGCCGCGCGCGGCGTGATCTCGGCGGCGGTGAACTGCTGCAGCGAGTCGCGCAGCATGGCGACGTCGTCGCCGAGGTCGAACTGCAATCCGGGAAGGTTCAGCATCCGGTGTCCCTGCGTTGCGTCGGTGGGGGCGGGCTCAGTGCCGGACGTCGTCGCGGCCCTGCACGGTCATCATCGTGGCCTGCATCGTCGCGACGGTCCGGGCGCGGCCGTCGGCGACCGCGATCGCCTCGCCATCGACGAATGTTACCGTCCGGCCGGCACGCCGGACACGGCCGGTGAACCGGAAGCGCTCGCCGGCGGCGGGCGCGAGGAAGTTGATCTTGAACTCGACGGTCAGCACGCCGGCGTCGGCGGCCATCAGCGTCGACGCGGCGTAGCCGCAGGCCGCGTCGAGCACCGAGGCGACCGCGCCGCCGTGCACGAAGCCGTGCTGCTGGGTGAGCTCGACGTCGAAGGGCAGGTCGATGTCGACCTCGCCCGCTTCCACCCGGGTCATCGTGGCGCCCATCATCGACATGAACCGCTGGCGGGCGAACGAGGCCCGCACGCGCGCCTCGAAGCGAGGGTCGGCGGGTTCGCGCCGCGGCGCGTCCAGGGCTGGCGTATCGGGCATGGCGGGGGATCGGGCGTGGCGTGGCCGGACGGGGCCC
>CAIUGQ010000120.1 GCA_903898725.1 uncultured Burkholderiales bacterium
GCGCCGCTGCCCGTCGCCGATGCACCCCCGGCGCCCGCCGACGCGGTCGTGCCCCGCGCGGGCGGGCCGGGCTGCGCCTTTGCCGCCCGCTGCCCGTTCGTGCAGCCGCGCTGTCGCGCCGAGACGCCCGCGCTCAGGGCGATCGGTCCGGATCGGCAGGTCGCCTGTCACCGCGCAGAGGAAGTGGTCGGCCTGCCGGGCGCTGTGCAATAGTGCCGGCTCGCCCGCGCGCACGGCGCGGGCCCGTCCGTCACGGGAGGCTGTCCATGAAGTCGTTCAAGCTCGTCGCGGCTGCGCTCGCCGGCGCCGTCGCCCTTCTCGCGGCGGGCGCCGCACCGGCCCAGGTCCGCGGCAAGGACGCGGTGGTCATGGCGATGGCGCTCGAGCCGACCGGCCTCGACCCGACCACCGCCGCCGCCGCCTCGATCGGCGAGATCGTCCACTACAACGTGCTGGAGACGCTGACCAAGATCCGCGAGGACGGCAGCGTGGGCCCGCTGCTCGCCGAGAAGTGGACGGTGTCGCCGGACGCGCGCACCGTCACCTTCGAGCTCAGGAAGGGCGTGCGCTTCCACAACGGCGAAGCCTTCGACGGCAGCACCGTGAAGTTCGCCTTCGAGCGCGCCGCCGCCGCCGACAGCACCAACAAGGACAAGGCGACGTTCACCGCGATCGAGACGATCCGGGTCACCGATGCGCACGTGGTCGCGATCCGCCTCAAGGCACCGAACCCCGACTTTCCGTTCCTGCTCGGGCTGTCCACCGCGGTGATCGTCGAGCCCCGGAGCGCGGCGACCAACGCGACGGCGCCGGTGGGCACCGGCCCCTACCGGATCGAGAGCTGGACGAAGGGCTCGTCGCTCACGCTCGCGAAGTGGCCCGAGTACCGCGATGCCGACAAGGTCCGGATGAGCCGCGTCACCTGGCGCTTCATCAGCGATCCGGCCGCGCAGATGGCCGCGATGATGGCCGGCGACGTCGATGCGATGCCGCGCATCACCGGCAAGGCGGTCGAGGTGTTCAAGTCCGACCCGCGCTTCAAGGTGATGGTCGGCGGCTCGCGCGCCAAGACCCTCCTGGCGATCAACAACCAGAAGAAGCCGCTCGACGACGTCCGCGTGCGGCGCGCGATCTCGATGGCGATCGATCGGCGCGCGGTCATCGTCGGCGCGGCCGACGGGTTCGGCGCGCCGATCGGCAGCCACTACGTGCCGGGCGCATTCGGCTTCGTCGACACCACCGGCGTCAATCCCTTCGATCCGGTCAAGGCTCGCGCGCTGCTCGCCGAGGCGGGCGTGAAGACGCCGCTCGAGCTCAGCCTGAAGCTGCCGCCGCCGCCGTACGCGCGCCAGGGCGGCGAGGTGATCGCCGCACAGCTCGCCAAGGTGGGCATCGTCGCGAAGATCCAGAACGTCGAGTGGGCGCAGTGGATGTCCGGCGTCTACACCAACCGCGACTACGACCTGACGATCATCTCGCACGTCGAGCCGCTCGACCTGGGCAACTACGCCAAGGACAACTACTACTGGAACTACGAGTCGCCGAAGTTCCGTGCGCTCTACGCCCGCATCAGCGGCACCGGCGACGACGCCGAGCGCGCCAGGCTCCTGGCCGAAGCCCAGCGCCTGATCGCCGCCGAGTCGCCGAACGCGTTCCTCTACCAGCCGCAGTGGGTGTCGGTCGCCAACGCGAAGCTGCGCGGTCTGTGGAAGGACGTGCCGATCTTCGCCAACGACCTGTCGGCCCTGTCCTGGCAGTGAGCCCGCGTACGGCGCGCACGGCGCGTACGGCGCGCGCGGGCACCTGCGCACCGCGGCCGGGGCTCCGCGATGTCACATGACGCGTTCGGCAACCCGCTGACGCTCGGCGATCCGTCGAGCCTCGCCGGCGTCGATGCGTTCGTGGCGGGGTTCCTCGCCTGCGAGGCGCGGGTCGTCGACGTGCTCGGTGCTGCCGCCGCCGACGATGCGCCGATCGTGCAGGCCTGTGCGGCCGCGCTGCACCTGTTCGCCGAGACCCCGGGCGCGGCCGCGAACGCACGGGTCCATCTCGAGCGTGCCGAGGCCTCGCGCGTGCCGGCGACTGCACGCGAACGGCGCTTCGTCGAGGCGGTCCGCGCCTGGGCCGACGACGACCTCGTGCGCGCGCTCGCGCTGCACGAGGCGCAGGCCGCCGAGTTTCCGCGCGACCTGGTCTCGGTCAAGCTCGGGCAGTACCACTGCCTGAACCTCGGCGATGCGCCGCGGATGCTGAGGCTGGCGCTCGCCGCGGCGCCCGCCGCCGCCGACGTCGCGCCGATGCACGGCCTGCTCGCCTTCGGGTACGAGCAGTGCCACCTGCTGCGTCGTGCCGAGGCCGCCGCGCGGCGCGCGGTCGCGATGCGCCGCCGCGAGCCGTGGGCGCATCATGCGCTGGCCCACGTGATGCTGACCGAGGGTCGGTTCGACGAGGGCGAGGCCTTCCTGCGCAGCGTCGCGGACGCCTGGACCGGGCTCAACTCGTTCATGGTCACCCACAACTGGTGGCACCTGGCGCTGTTCCTGATCGAGGGCGAGCGGCTCGACGAGGCGCTCGCGCTGCACGATGCGCGCGTCTGGGGCGTGTGCCCGGACTACAGCCAGGATCAGGTCAACGCGGTGTCGCTGCTCGCCCGGATCGAACTGGCCGGCGGCGAGGTCGGCGATCGCTGGCAGGCGCTGGCCCCGTGGCTCGCGCCGCGCGTGCACGACCATGTCCAGCCCTTCCTCGACCTGCACTACCTGTACGGACTCGCGCGCGCGGGCCGCCCCGAGGCGCAGTCGCTGCAGGCCTCGCTCGAGGCGCATGCGCAGCGCGTGGCTGGCGTGCAGCGCGACACCTGGCTGCGGGTCGCCGTGCCCGCCGGTCGCGGCCTGCTCGCGCACGCCCGGGGCGATGCGCAGGGCGCGGTGCAGGGGCTGGGCGAGGCGCTGCCGCGGCTGCTCGAGCTCGGCGGCAGTCATGCCCAGCGCGACCTGTTCGAGCAGATCCACATCGACGCGCTGATGGCGAGCGGCCGCTGGACGGCGGCGCAGCACCGGTTGCAGCCGGCCGCGACCGCGCAGCCCGCGTCGCGACGGCTCGAGACGCGGCTGAGGCGGACCTATCGGGCGCTGGGGCTGGCCGGCGCGATCGACGCCTGAAGCCGGTCGGCGACGTCGGCCGCGGGGGCCGGCGTGTCCGGCGCGGGCAGGCCGGCGAGGTGGGCGTCGTCTGCCCAGGCGAGCACCTCGAACGCGTCGCCCGCGACACGCACCCGATTGATGCCGGTGTTCGGGGTCGGGCAGACCCGCGGGCCGGAGAGCGGCAGGCCGTGGGCGGTGCGCCAGACCATGTCGAGCACCCCCCCGTGGGTGACCACCGCCACGCGCCGACCCGCGTGCCGTAGCGCGATGCCGCGAAGGGCGGCGAGCACGCGCGCATGGAAGCGCTCGACGCTCTCGCCGCCGGGCACCGCGAACGCCGCGGTGTGCCGCTGCCAGGCGGCGAAGGCCTCGGGGTGGCGGGCGATGCACTCGTCGAAGCTCAGCCCCTCGAAGGCGCCGAAGTGCTGCTCGCGCAGCGTCGCCTCGAGCAGCGGGTCGAGGTCGAGCCGTCGCGAGGTCGGCGCGGCGGTCTGGCGGGTACGCAGCAGGTCGCTGCAGGCGATGACCTCGAGCCGCTCGTCGGCCAGCCGCTCGGCCAGCCGCGCCGCCTGGGCGAGGCCGGTCGCGTTCAGCGGCACGTCGATCTGGCCCTGGAAGAACGGTCCGCGGTTGAGCTCGGTCTGGCCGTGCCGGATCAGGATCAGTTCGGTCATCGTCGGTCCGTGGCGCGCAGGAGACCCATTATCCCGCGAGCGGCGGACGTGGGGGCCCGGTGCGCGCGGGGGGCGCGCCGCAGGCCCGTCCGCCGGGCGGCCGTCCAGGTCCGCGGCCGGCTGCTGGTACCCTTGCGGGCTCGACACCCGGGCCCCGCGCCCGCCATGGAGTCCCCCCGATGATCCGACGCACCCATGCCGTCGCCGCCTGTCTCGCCGCCGCGCTCGTCGCGACGCCCGCGTTCGCCCAGTCGAAGAAGGAACTGGTCAACAAGCTGCTGCTGCTGCAGCAGCCCGGCGTCGAGGCGATGGCCAAGAACCTGGCCGAGCAGCCGGCGATCCAGCTGACGATGGCCGCGCGCCAGGCCTTCGGCAACGTGCCGCAGGACAAGCGCGAGTCGGTCGCCAAGGCGATCGATGCCGACCTGAAGAAATACACCGACGAGGCCGTGCCGCTGCTGCGCGAGCGCTCGATCAGGCTGGCGCCCTCGGTGATCGGCACCGAGCTCGAAACCAACTTCAACGAGGCCGAGCTCAAGCAGCTGATCGAATGGTTTGAGTCGCCGGTGATCAAGCGCTTCAACACCCTGGCGCCCGGCATGCAGCGCACGCTGAGCGAGAAGCTCGTCAACGAGACGCGCGGCCAGATCGAGCCGAAGCTCAAGACGCTGGAGAACTCGATGGCACGGCACCTCGGTCTGCCGCCTGCCCCCGAGGGCGGCGCCCCGACGGGCGGCGCGCCGATGCCCGGCGTGCGCGGCGGCGACCGGAAGTGAGCGTCGGCCGGCC
>CAIUGQ010000121.1 GCA_903898725.1 uncultured Burkholderiales bacterium
CGGGCCGCGCGGATGTTGTTCAGGAACTCGCCGTAGCCGCAGGCGATGTCGACCACGGTGTCGGTCGGCTTCACGTAGCGCTGCAGGAAGTCCGCGCAGATCACCCGCCAGATCTCGCGCTTGCGCGGCAGCAGGTCCGCCTCGAACCGGATCCGGTAGAGGTCCGCGAGTTCCTTACCTTCCATGCCGAGTCCTCTTGAACGTGAAGAACTTGTAGATCAGGAACGAACCGAACATCGGGATCGCCAGCGCGAAGGCGTGTGCGACGGACTCGGTGTACCGCTGGAATCCGAGCCACCGCAGCGCCTGCTCGAAGGCGATGGTGCCGAGCCACACGACCGGCAGGAAACACAGGTTGACCAGCACGAACTCGAGCGCCTGGCGCTGTCGGGGCTTGTCGCTGCCGGGGAAGATGAAGAGGGAGTTCAGCGTGAACGCCACCGCCATCCCGACGCCGTAGGCCAGCACCACCGACCAGGTGAACGACACCCAGTGGCTGATCGCGACCCGCGACAGCCAGTTCGACGCCGCGGCGGTCGCGCCGACGCCGACGAAGCCGAGGAACTGGCGCGTCAGGAAGTGACGGATCATCGGGCTGCCTGGACCGCCATCGCGCGTCCGAAGCCGATGCTCTCGGAGATGCCCCGGTCCTCGGGGTAGTAGTACGAGGTGTCGGCGACCCACAGGCCGCGCACCGGCAGCGCCACCGGCGGCAGCCGGTCGAGGTGGCCGGGCCCGCACACCGGCTGGGCATGGCGGTAGCGGCTCGCGCGCAGGTCGATGAAGTCGGCCTCGGTCAGCGACGGATTGATGCGCATCAGGTAGCGCTTGACGCGATCGAGGAAGGCCTGGTCGGGCTCGGCGTACTTCGGATGGTCGCCCGGCATGTAGAACGGCACGTAGACGACGTGCTCGTCGAGCGGACGCAGGTTCGTGTACTCGACGAGCCCGGGGATGTCCATGTCCGGGTCGTTGACGTTGAGCCAGAAGTTCTCGGTCACCGGGCGGCGCAGCTTCGCGATCACGCAGACCACCGCGACGTTGGCGACCGCCCGGTACTTCGCGAGCAGGTCCTCCGGCAGGTCGGGCAGGATGCGCGGCACGAAGGGCAGCGGCACCGTGCTCACCACCTTGTCGAAGGGCTCGAACGCGCCCTTGACCTCGACGCCGCGCACCGCGCCGTCGCCGATCACCACCTTCGAGACCGGCGACGACAGCCGGAACTCGCCGCCGTGGCGCTCGATGTCGGCGCGCAGCGCCCTCAGCAGCGTGTCCGAGCCGCCCTCGAGGTAGCCGAGCTTCTCGCGGAACAGGTCGTAGCGCGAGCGCCCGATGCGCCGGATGCGGCTCCAGATCCAGGCCGCCGACAGCCCCTCCGAGTACTCGTAGAACTTGTACTCGAACAGGCGCCGCCACAGCACCTCCCAGGCCTCGGCGCCGACCCAGCGCTTGATCCACGCACTCGCCTCGACATGGTCGAGCGGCCGCCAGTCGCTGCGCTTGGTCGACAGGAAGGCGTGCAGGCCGTAGCGGAACTTGGCGACGAAGGACAGGCCGCGGAACTTCAGCAGCGCCATCGGGTTGCCCCAGGGCTGCAGTTCGCCGCGGTACCAGTAGCCCATCTTGGTCTCGACCCAGCGCATGCGCGCCCCGAGCCCGAGCTCGTCGAGCACCTGCAGGAACGCGGTGTCGGAGATGCAGTGGAAGTGGTAGTAGCGCTCGATCGTCAGGCCCGAGAAGTCGAACGCCGCGGTCATGCCGCCGACCCGGTCGTCCGCCTCGAAGACCACCGGCCGGTGGCCGTCGCGGGCCAGCTGATAGGCGACCGCCAGGCCCATGGGGCCGGCGCCGAGCACGGCGATGCGTTGCTGCTTCGGCTGCGGGGTCGGGTGCGGCGGCATCTGCGGGGTCATCAGAATTCCAGCGCGACCGGGCCGTAGGTCGGGTCGTTGAAGGTCTCGTGGACGGCCTCGGCGAAGGGCGTGCGCCGCACGCCGAACAGCCCGGGCCAGTCGATGATCTCGAACTCGTCGCGCGCGGTGAGCGCGGCGAGCTGCTGCGTGGTGAACGGCGGGTTGCGGTCGAACAGTGCCCAGGTCGAGAGCAGCACGTGGAACAGCGAGTACGGGATCCGGACGATGGCCGCGCGCGCGTTCGTCGCGCGCTTGATCTCGCGGATGATGTCGATGTAGTCGACCTTCTCGTGGCCCGAGATCTTGAAGATCCCGTCGGGCACGCGCCGCTCCAGGCAGCTGATGATCACGTTGCAGAAGTCGCCGACATAGAGCGGCTGGCGCATGTAGCGCCCGTGCCCGGGAATCGGGAACACCGGCACGCGGGCCATGAAGCGCGACAGCCAGCCGAGGTGCTTGCGGTCGAACCAGCCGAACATCAGCGTCGGGCGCAGCACCGGGCAGCGGATGCCGCTCTCGAGCACCATCGTCTCCTGCAGCTTCTTGCTGTTCGTGTAGAAGTCGTCGGCCACCGAGTCGACGACCGACGAGCTGATGTGGACGAGGTACGGCACCGAGTTCGCGCGGATGGCGTCGAGGATGTGCCGGGTCGCGTCGATGTTGTTGCGCTGGAAGTCGTCCCAGACCGGACCGCCGATCTGCGCCTGCAGCATCACCACCGCCTCGGCGCCCTCGAAGTGCCGGGCCCAGTCGCCGGGCTCGGCGAGGTCCGCGTACTCGGCGACGACGTCGGGCTGGACGCGCTTGAGGATCTCGAGGTTCGTGCGGTGCTTGTCGAGCACGACGAGGTTCGTGTAGCCGCGCGCCCGCAGCCGTGCGACGAGGTTCTGGCCGACGAGGCCGGCCCCGCCGGGGAGGATGATCTTGGCTGCGGTGGAGGTCATTGAGGTGTCCGGGAAGCGCGCCGGGCGGGGTGCCGGTCGGATCGGTCCGTTCGGTTCGTCGCGCGCGGTCGGCTGCACGGCCGTCATGATACGGGAGCGTGCACGAGACGGCCTCCGCGCTCGGGTACGGGCGTGCTCGGGCGAGTCGATCGACCCGTGTTTCGCGAAGGCCTGACTGTACAATCCGCGCGATGTCGATCGCCGCCCCACGGCCTGTGCGCTCCCGGCTCCGCGCCGCCTGGCTCGCGGTCCTGATCGTCACCGTCGCGTGCGTGCTGATCCCGCTCGATC
>CAIUGQ010000122.1 GCA_903898725.1 uncultured Burkholderiales bacterium
AGGTCCGACACGTGGCGCTCGCCGGACTCGCGGTCGACGCCGGCGGCAACGTGGCCCTCGGCCGAGGCCGCTTCGACCCGCCGACGGTGCCGCTCGACGGGGACGGGCAGGGCGTGCCCTATGCCACCTACGGCTTCGCCGCGCATTTCGCCGAGGTCGAGGTCGACGTCGAGCTCGGCACCGTCGAGGTGCTGTCCGTGCATGCCGCGCACGACGTGGGTCGAGCGGTGAATCCGACCCAGGTCGAGGGGCAGATCCACGGCGGCATCGCGCAGGGGCTCGGCATGGCGCTGATGGAGGAATACCGCAGCGGCCGCACCGACAACCTGCACGACTACCTGATCCCGACGGTGGGCGACGTGCCGCCGATCGTGGTGCACCTGATCGAGGATCCCGAGCCGCTCGGTCCCTGGGGCGCGAAGGGCGTGGGCGAACCCGCGCTGGTCGCCACCGCGCCCGCGATCCTGAACGCGATCCACCATGCCACCGGGGTACGGGCGACCCACCTGCCGGTCACGCCCGACCGGCTGCGCGCCGCGCTGCTCGAGGCCGCGCGATGACTGCGCCCGCCGCAGGCAAGATCGAGTGCAACGCCTGCCCGGTGCTTTGCCAGATCACCGAGGGCCGCAGCGGCGCCTGCGACCGGTATGCCAACGTCGCCGGCGAACTGGTCCGCGTCGATCCGGTGGTGCTGATGTCGCGCGAGCCCGAGCGCGTCGCGTTCGCAGGCCCCGATGCCGAGTGGGACGGTGACCTCGTGAGCGCGCCGGTGTTCGTCACCGGCGTGGGCGCGGGCACCACCTATCCGGACTACAAGCCCGCCCCGTTCATCGTCTCGAGCGTGCAGGACGGGGTCGACATGGTCACGGTCGTGACCGAAGGCATCTTCAGCTACTGCAGTTTCCGCATCAAGATCGACACCGACCGCTACCTCGGCCCCGAGTGCGCGACCGTGCGCCACCGGGGCGAGGCGGTCGGTCACGTGACCACGATCGAATACGGCTCGCAGTTCCTGTCGCTCGGGGGGGTCCACCACCTCACCGGCGGCAGCAAGAAGGAAGGCCGCGTCACCTGCGACCTGATGATGGCGCTGGGCAACAAGGAGGCGGTCGAGCTGTCGGTCGACGGCGGCGCATCGCTCGTGGTGCAGGCCGGCCGGGCGCCGATCGTCGACGGCGTCGAGGAGCGGCGCATGCGCGTCGGCTGCGGGTCGGCGACGATCGGCATCTTCGCGCGGCAGTGGCTCGGCCACGTCGACGAGGTGGTGGTGGTCGACGACCACATCACCGGCGTGCTCACCGAGCACCAGGCGGGCAAGTGCCTCGACATGCCGCCCTCGGGCCTGCGCATCCGGGGCCGCAAGTCGACGCCCGGACGCTATTTCCAGGTCGCCAGTCCCGGCACCGGCTGGGGCGGCACCGACATCACCGATCCGCTGACCATCGTCGAGGCCTTCGATCCGAAGGTGGCGCGGCCGGGCCTGCGGATGCTGATGGTGTCCACCACCGGCGATCACTACGCCTGGTACGTGCTCGACGAGGCGCTCAGGCCGGTCGCCGCCGAGATGCCGCCCGAGGTGATGCGGGTGGTGGAACGCATCGGCGAGAACTGCGAACCCTCGGTCGCCACCGTGCTGTTCGTCGCCGGGGCCGGCGGCAGCCTGCGCGCCGGCGTCACCGAGAACCCCGTCCTGCTCACGCGCTCGATCAAGGACCTGCTGACCCGGGTGACGGTGGGCGGGGCGCCCGCCTATGTCTGGCCGGGCGGCGGCATCACGGTGATGGTCGACGTCGCGCGCATGCCCGAGCGCAGCTTCGGCTGGGTGCCCACGCCGGCCATCGTCGCGCCGATCGAGTTCACGATGCGGCTCGACGACTACGCTCGGCTGGGCGGCCACCTCGATCGGGTCGTGCCGGTCGCCGACGCGATCGCGCGGGCGCAGTCGAAGCTCGTCGGCTGGGATGCATCGAATCCATGGCCGATCGAACCTGGCGGGGCGAGATGAGTGCCCGTCGCGCCCGGCTGCCGGATGGTCGCGTGCATTTCCAGCACGGACCGATCGATCTGGTGATCGGCCTCGACGGCGAGCCGGCGGCGGTGGCCGCCGCGATCGGGCGGGCGTGGATCCGCTTCGAGCCGCTGCTGGACGAACTGGTCGCCGAGCTGGCCTGCCTGCGCCGCTGCGCGACGCCCGACGATGTCCCGGTGGGCGACACGGCCCGCCGCATGCACGC
>CAIUGQ010000123.1 GCA_903898725.1 uncultured Burkholderiales bacterium
CGGTGTACTGGCACAGCTGCCGGCGACCTTCGGCGCACATCCGCGAGTTGGTCAGGATCTGCGCGATCGCGTCCTTCGCGGCCGGCCCCTGCTCGCGCTCGTAGGCACGGGCCAGGTGGCGGATGTAGTCGACCGGGTGGTAGTACGAGATGAACTGCAGGGCGGCGGCGACGGATTCGACGAGGTCGGGCTGCGAGATGGTGCGCATGGATGGATTCCGGATCGTGGCGGGCCAGCGGCCCGGATTCTAACCTGGGCCGGTCTATCATCCGGCTCCGACGCGCCTCCGGGACCGACCCCCGCGAGGCGGCGTCCGACGGGAGGAGACGATGTCGCAGCAGTTCGAGGTGGTGCGCCTGGCGGGTGCGCTCGGGGCCGAGATCCACGGGGTCGATCTGTCGAGGCCGCTCGATGCCGACGTCGTGGCCGCGCTGCGTGCGGTCTGGCTCGAGCACCAGGTGATCTGCCTGCGCGACCAGCGCCTGGACGACGCGGGCTTCATGACCTTCGCGCGCGCCATCGGCGAGCCGGTCGAGTACCCGTTCGTCAAGGGGCGGCCGGGCTGGCCCGAGATCATCGAGGTCAAGAAGCTCGAGCACGAGCGCAGCAACTTCGGTGGCATCTGGCACACCGACACCTCCTACCTTGAGCGTCCGCCGGCGGCGACCCTGCTGCTGGCCCGCGAGCTGCCGCCGCATGGCGGCGACACCGAGTTCGCCAGCGGGTACGCGGCCTGGGCGTCGCTCTCCGAGGGCCTGCAGCGGACGCTGCGGCCGCTGCGCGCCGTGGCGAGCTCCGCCAAGGCCGATGTCACCAAGACCCGCGAGGACCGCATCCGGACCGACGGCCGCGACGAGGCGCCGAAGGCCTTCGAGGCGGTGCATCCGGTGGCCCGCACCCACCCCGAGACCGGCCGCGTCGCGCTCTACGTGAACATCGCGCACACCGTGCGCTTCGAGGGCTGGACCGAGGCCGAGAGCGCCCCGCTGCTGGCGATGCTGTTCGAGCACCAGCGTCGCGCCGAGCACACCTGCCGGATCGCCTGGCGGCCCGGCTCGCTGACGCTGTGGGACAACCGCTGCGTGCTGCACAACCCGATCAACGACTACCACGGATACCGGCGCGTGATGCACCGGATCACGCTTTCAGGAGACGTGCCGCGATGAGCTTCGACGACGATCTGCCCCTCGGCCGTGCCGGCACCGCCCCGAGCGCCCCGCGGCGACGCACCCTCGGTCGCCTCGCGGGCGTCGGCGCCGCGGCGCTGCTGCCAGGGGGCGCCCGGGCCCAGCCTGCGGCGTTCCCGTCCCGACCGGTCCGCATCATCGTGCCGCAGGCCCCCGGCGGCGCGTCCGACGCGCTCGCCCGAGTGATGGCCGCCCGGCTCGGCGAGCGCTGGGGCCAGAACGTGGTGGTCGAGAACCGCGCCGGTGCCGGGGGCAACGTCGGCACCGAGGCGGTCGCGAAGTCGCCCGGCGACGGGCATGTGCTGCTGATGGGCTATGCGGGCACCAACTCGATCAACCCGGCGCTCTATGCCCGGCCCGGCTGGGAGCCCAAGGATCTGGTCGGCGTCGCCACGCTGGCGGCAGTGCCGTTCGCGCTGGTCGTCAGCCCCCAGCTCGGTGTCGCGAACGTCGAACAGTTCGTCGCGGTGGCCCGTGCCAAGGCCGATGCGGTCGGCTACGGCTCGGCCGGCAACGGCTCGGTCAACCACCTGCTGGGCGTGATGTTCGGCGCCGCGGCGGGCGTGCAGATGCTGCACGTGCCGTACAAGGGCGCCGCCCCCGCGATCACCGACCTGATCGGCGGGCAGGTGCAGGCCGTCTTCACCAGCCTGCCGAGCGTCGCGGGCTTCATCCAGCGCGGCCAGTTGCGCGCGCTCGCGGTCACCAGTCCCGCGCGCTCGCCCGCCTTCCCGGAGATCCCGACGCTGTCTGAATCCGGCGTGCGAGGCATGGACGTCAGTCCGTGGTTCGGCCTGCTGGCGCCCGCGGCCACCCCCGCCGCGGTCGTCGCCCGGATCAATGCCGACGTCAACGCCCTGCTGGCCACCCAGGAGGTGAAGGAGCGGTTCGCGTCGAGCGGCGCGGACGTGCTGTCGAGCTCGCCCGAGCGCTTCGCCGAGCTGATGCGGGACGACCTCGCGCGCTGGGCGAAGGTGGTCCGCCAGTCGGGGGCACAGGTCGACTGACCGTGCCCGGGCGGGCCGCTCAGTGCCCGGCCTTGGGCTTGGGCGGCCCGGTCATGATCCGGTCGATCGCAGCGATCGCGACGGCCGACCCCAGGAACACGACGTGGATCAGCGTCTGCCACAGCATGGTCTTCTCGTCGAGCGTCCCCGCCGAGATGAAGACCTTGAGCAGGTGGATCGACGAGATGCCGATGATGGCCGTGCCGAGCTTGACCTTCAGCACATTGGCGTTGACGTGCGACAGCCATTCGGGCTGGTCGGGGTGGTTCTCGAGCCGAAGGCGCGACACGAAGGTCTCGTAGCCGCCGACGATCACCATGATCAGCAGGTTCGAGATCA
>CAIUGQ010000124.1 GCA_903898725.1 uncultured Burkholderiales bacterium
GCCCATGTTCCGCAGCGGCACGACGCGGGCGCGGCCGATGTAGGCGGCCGGCCCGAGCGCCTGCGTGTAGACCACGCCGTGGTAGCTGACGTCGGGCTCGTTCAGGCGCCGGAAGCGCGCGGCGTGCTCGGCCCACGGGAACTTGCCGCTGTCGACGATCGCGCCGGCGACGCTGTTGCCGTGGCCGCCGAGGTACTTGGTCAGCGAGTGCACGACGATGTCGGCGCCGTGCTCGAAGGGCCGGCACAGGTAGGGGCTGGGCACGGTGTTGTCGACGATCAGCGGGATGCCCGCGTCGTGCGCGACCTGCGCGAGCGCCGCGAAGTCGGTGACGTTGCCCAGCGGGTTGCCGATCGACTCGCAGAAGATCGCCTTGGTGCGCGCATCGATCAGCGCGGCGAAGTCCTGCGGACGCCGTGCATCGGCGAAGCGCGTCTCGATGCCCATCTGCGGCAGCGTGTGCGCGAACAGGTTGTACGTGCCGCCATAGAGCTGCGAGGCCGACACGATGTTGTCGCCGCTCTCGGCGATGGTCTGGATCGCGTAGGTGATGGCGGCCATGCCCGAGGCGAGCGCGAGCGCGGCGATGCCGCCCTCGAGCGCGGCGAGGCGCTTCTCCAGCACGTCCTCGGTCGGATTCATGATCCGCGTGTAGATGTTGCCGGCGACCTTCAGGTCGAAGAGGTCGGCACCGTGCTGGGCGCTGTCGAAGGCGTAGGCGACGGTCTGGTAGATCGGCACGGCGACCGCCTTGGTGGTCGGGTCCGGCGTCTGGCCGGCGTGGACGGCGAGCGTCTCGATGCGCATGGGGGGTCTCCTCGGTGGGGGCTGTGCGGAGCGGGTGGAACGCGGGCGGGCCGCGCCAGGGAAGCGAAACGGAGCGGACCGCGATTGTGGCATCCTCGACCGGCACCGGCCCTTCCCCGTGCGGGCCGCGGACCGATCATGCAGAGCTTCTCCTCCATCGTGGCGCAGGCCGCCGAGATCACCGAAGGCGGTGCCGTGCTGCGCGCCGCCATCACCGAAGACTGGCTCCAGGGCAAGGCCGTGTTCGGCGGCCTGCAGGGCGCGCTCGGCCTGCTCGCGATGCGCGCGGCGGTCGGTGATGCGCTGCCGCTGCGGGCGCTGCAGGTGACCTTCGTGGCCGCGGCCGAGGGCGAGGCGATCGCCGACGCGACGGTGGTGCGGCGCGGCCGCGCGGTCACCCATGCGCAGTGCACGCTGTCGAGCGGTGGGCGCCCCGCGGCGCTGATGGTCGGGCTGTTCGGCGCGGCGCGCGAGTCGAAGGCGATCGCCGGCATGCCGATGCCCGAGCTGCGCAGCCCGGCCGATCTGCGCGAGGCGCCGTTCTTGCCCGAGCGCATGCCCGGGTTCCTGCGCCACTACCGCCAGCGCTGGGCGGGCGGCGCGATCCCCTACAGCGGCCAGCCGCTCAAGCCCTCGTCGATGTGGGTGCGGCTGCGCGAGGCCAATCCGGGCGAGGACGCCGGACCGGGCGAGCAGCCCGTGCCCGCCGGGCTCGACGCCCCGGCCGCGCGCGAGGCCAACGTGGTCGCGCTCTGCGACATGCCGCCTTCACCGGTGATGTCGACGCTCGAGCGCCGGGCGCCGGGCGCCTCGCTCACCTGGCTGCTCGAGTTCCTCGCCGACCCGCGTACCGTGGATCCACGGACCTGGCTGCTGCTGCACACCGAGACCCGTCACGCGGCCGAGGGCTACACCAGCCAGACCGCGCGCGTCTGGGACGTGTCGGGCTGCCCCGTTGCCGTCAGCCACCAGACCACCGCCATCTTCGACTGAACGCCCGCCCGAGGAGACGACCATGGCCCGATCGCTCGCGTTGCGCTGCCACAGCCTCGCCGAGGACCTCGGCGGTGTCTCGCTCGACGCGCTCGATGCGGCGCCGCCGGGCGCGGGGCAGGTCGCGGTCGCGATGCGGGCGGCGGCCCTGAACTTCCCCGACCTGCTGATGACCCGCGGCGGCTACCAGCACAAGCCGGCGCTGCCGTTCGTGATCGGCATGGAGGGTGCCGGGGTCGTCGAGGCGGTGGGCGAGGGCGTGACCGGCTGGCAGGTCGGCGACGCGGTCTGCGTGTCCGACAAGTCCGGCTGCATCGCGCATCACGCGCAGTTCCCGGCCTCGGCGCTGAGCGCGGTGCCCGCGGGCTGGGACTGGCCGGCGGCGGCGGGCTGGCAGGTCGGCGCGCTGACCGCGTACGTGGCGCTGGTGGTGCGCGGCGGACTGCGGGCCGGCGAGACGCTGCTGGTCCACGGTGCCACCGGCGGCATGGGCGCGGCCGCGGTGCAGCTCGGTGCCGCCCTTGGGGCCACCGTGATCGCCACCGGCAGCGACCCGTCGTGGCTCGAGCGGCTGCGGCCCCTGGGCGCGACGCACCTGGTGTCCTCGCGCGGCGACTTCCACGAGCAGGTCAAGGCGCTGACCGGCGGGCGAGGCGCGGACGTCGTCTACGACCCGGTGGGCGGCGAGGTCTTCGACCGCTCGACCCGGTGCATCGCGTTCGGCGGGCGGCTGCTGGTGATCGGGTTCGCCGCGGGGCGCATCCCGACGCTCGCCGCCAACCACGTCCTCATCAAGAGCTATGCGGTGATCGGCGTGCGTGCCGGCGAGTGGCTGCGCCAGCGCCCCGCCGAGGCGCCGCGCATCCGCGCCGAGATCGCGCGGTTCGCCGCGCAGGGCACCTTCCGGCCGCTGGTGGGCGCGGTGTTCCCGATCGAGCGGGCCCTAGACGCGCTGCGCGCGCTCGA
>CAIUGQ010000125.1 GCA_903898725.1 uncultured Burkholderiales bacterium
CGCCGCAGGCTCAGCCGGCACGCGCCCCGCAGGGCCAGCCGCAGCCGGCACGCGGCGGCCCCCGCGTCGCGGCGCAGGGCGACATGCCGGTGCGCAGCGGCACCGTGCTCCGACGCATCCCCTGAGCTGAGCGTCGGGCCGCACCGGGGGCGGCGCGCTCGTGCGCGCGGCCACCGGGCGGTCGAGCCTCCGCTACACTGCGCGCAGACGACGGCGGGCACCGCCCGCCTCGCGCACAGGGAGGACATCGATGGCGTTCGTTCGAGCCGTCGCACTGGCGGGTGCGTGCTTGGTGCTGACCACGGCCTGCACGGCCGCGGGGCCGGCCGCATCGTCGACCCTGCCCGGACCGGACGCGCTGCGCTGGACGATCGGCCCGGCGCTGGTCGACTGCACGGGTGTCGCGCCCACCGTCTGCATGACCTACCGCGATGCCCCCGACGGCCCGTGGAAGCGCGTCTTCGGCGACATCGAGGGCTTCGAGTTCCGTCCGGGTCATGAGACCGACGTGCTCGTGCGCCACGTGCCGATCCCCCGTCCGCCCGCCGATGCGCCGTCGCGCCGCACGATCCTGGTCCGGGAGATCGAGCGCCGGCCGATCGTCACCACCAGCCTGCCCGCGGCCCTCGCGGGCACGGCCTGGCAGCTCGCGACGATGCGCGGCAGCGAGCGCCCCGCCGCCGGGGCACGCGGCCCGATCACGCTGGCGTTCGACGCCGGCACCCGTGCCGCCGGCAACTCCGGCGTCAACCGCTATGGCGCACGCGTCGATGCCGGGCCCGACTGGCTTCGGGTGACCGGTGCCGTCTCCACGCGCATGGCGGGTCCGCCCGAGGCGATGGCGCTGGAGTCCGAATTCCTGTCCCGGCTGCAGCGGGCAGGGGGCTGGCGCATCGACGGCGACCGGCTGCGGCTGATCGATGCAAAGGGCATCGAACTGATGGTGCTGCGGCGTGCCGCGCCCGGGAGTCCGTCTTGAACCGTTCCGACCGATCGTTCGCGTCGACGCCTGCGGGCGTCCTCGCACCGCCGACGCCGTCGGCGGCGACCCGCAGGCGAGTGCTGTGCTCGCTCGGTGCGCTGCCCGCCGCGGCCGTCCTGCCCGTTGCCGCACAGACCCGCGACGGCTGGCCGGCGCTCGCCGATTCGCCCGGCGGGCTGCAGCACGGCAAGTGGGTCTGGCAGGAGCTGCTCACCGGTGACCCCGAGCGTGCGGCCGCGTTCTACGAGTCGGTCTTCGGCTGGTCGATCTCCCGGCGCGGTGCGGGCGAGCGCGCCTATCGGCTCGCGCGGCGCGACGGCCGTCCGGTGGCAGGGGTGCTGCGCATCGCAGACGGCCGCGATGGCCGCACGCCGGCCCCGCGCTGGATCGGCCTGATGTCGGTCCCGGACGTCGATGCGGCGGTTGCGCTCGCGGCCGCGGAGGGCGGACGCACGCTCGTCGCGCCCACCACCCAGCTCGGTCGCGGCAAGGTGGCGCTGCTCGCCGATCCCGAGGGCGCGCCCTTCGGCGTGATCCGTGCAGTCGACGGCGATCCGGCCGACCTCGACCCGGTCGCGGGCGAGTGGCTGTGGCGCGAACTGTGGGCCGCCGATCCGGCCCGCATGTCCGGGTTCTACCGCGCGCTCGGACACTATGCCCGGCGTCGCGTCGCGAGCAGCGCCGACCGCGACGAATGGCTGCTGTCCACCGGAGAGCAGCCCCGTGCCGGCGTCGTCGGTCGCGGCGAGTCGGTCCGCGAGAGCGGCTGGCTGCCGTACCTGCGGGTCGCCGACCTGCAGGCGACGCTGCGGGCGGTCACGGCCGCGGGCGGTCGCGTGCTGCTCGAGCCGTCGCCGCAGCGTCGCGCCGGGCAGGTGGCGGTCATCGCCGATGCCACCGGTGCGCCGCTCGGCATCGCGCGCTGGCCGCAGGAGGGTGCCCGATGACGCCGCGTCGCGACTTCTCCGCGCTGGGCGTGCGACGCGTCCTGCGCACCGGCGCGCTGTGCGCGGCCCTGCTCGCCGCCGGCTGTGCCGGCGGCTCGGTCTCGGTGGGCATGGGCATCGGCTACGGCTACGGGTACGGCTATTCGGCCTGGCCCACCGACCCCTGGCTCGGGCCGCCGATGACCGCCGTACCGCCGATCGGCGTGGTGCCCGGCCCGATGCCGATCCGGCCGCTGCCCGCCCCGATGCCTAGACCCATGCCCATGCCGCGGCCCATGCCGCGTCCGATGCCGCGCTGAACGCCGCTCGGCGCCGCCCGATCCGACCCGAGGAGAACGCCTGATGTCGTCATCCCTACCGATGTCCGCCGAGCAGGCCGCTGTTCGCAGCGGCCCGGCCCGTCGGGGTCTGCTGCACCGGCTCGTGGCGCTCGTCGCGCTGTGTGCGGCCTTCTGCGGCCTTGTGGCGCCTGCCGCCGATGCGCACGCCCAGACACGCTATACCCCGCCCGAACTCGAGCAGCTGTTCGCGCCGATCGCCCTCTATCCGGACTCGGTGCTCGCGCAGGTGCTCATGGCCTCGGCCTATCCAGCCGAGGTGCAGCTGGCCGCCGACTGGCTGCGACGCAATCCGACCTTCAAGGACAAGGGCGACGCCGCGGTCCGTGCCGTCGACGATCAGCCCTGGGACCCCGCGGTGCGCTCGCTGGTCGCCTTCCCGCAGGTCCTGGACCTGATGGACGCGAACCTCGACTGGACCGCGCAGATCGGCGATGCGTTCATCGACCAGCGTTCCGACGTCATGGCCGCGATCCAGGCGCTGCGCCTGAAGGCGCAGCTCGCCGGCAACCTGCAGTCGAACGACAAGCTGACGGTCTCGTCCGAGGACAAGACCATCCTGATCCAGACGCCGAATCCGCAGGTCGTCTACGTGCCCTCGTACAACCCGACGGTGGTCTACGGGCCCTGGCCGTATCCGACCTATCCGCCGGTCTACCTGCCGCCGCCCCCGGGCTACTACGTCGGCACCGCCTTCGCCAGCGGCATCGCGTTCGGCGTCGGCATCGCGGTCACCAACGCGATCTGGGGCGGCTTCAACTGGGGCGGCAACGACGTCAACATCAACGTCAACAACTTCAACAACGTCCACATCAACAACAAGCAGAACTACGTGCGGACCGGCAACAAGTGGGAGTACGACGCCTCGCACCGGCGCGACGTCCCGCGCAACGACCGTGCCTCGCGCGAGCGCGTCCAGAAGAGCGCGGTCAGCACGCGCGACCGCAACGAGCTCATCGCCGCCGAGCGCGACCGGCCGGGCGCGGGGAGCCGCGATCGGCCTGCCCCGGCCGACCGCGATCGACCGGGCACCGGTGACCGCGGCCGCCCCGAGGGTCAGCGCCCGGATGTGCAGCGTCCGGCCCCACGTCCGGCGGTGCCCGACCGAGGTTCTTTCGAAGGCATGGACCGGCCTTCGGGCGATCGGGGCGCGATCGATCGCGGCCAGGCCGCCCGGCCCGCGCCTGCGGCCCGCCCGGCGCCGCAGCCGGCAGCCCGGCCTGCGCCTGCGGCCCGTCC
>CAIUGQ010000126.1 GCA_903898725.1 uncultured Burkholderiales bacterium
AGCACGGCGAACTGGGCGGCCTCGCCATCGGCAAACATCTGCAGCATGCTCGCGTCGCAGGCGGTCTGGATGATCGAGCGCTGGGTCGGGCTGAACTCGGCCCACTTCTTCTTCGAGATGATCAGCTCGTTGAGCGTGGACTGCTGATGCCATCCGGGGAAGTAGTAGTGCTTGGCGACCTGGTGGAAGCCGAGCGTCGCATCCATGACGGGCATCGAGAATTCGGTCGCGTCGATCGTGCCGAGCTGCAGCGCCTGGAAGATCTCGCCGGCCTGCAGCAGCTGCGTGGAGACGCCGAACTTCTGCATCACGTTCGCGCCCAGGCCGAGGAAGCGCATCTTCAGACCCTTCAGGTCGTCGAGCGACTTGATCTCCTTGCGGAACCAGCCCGAGGCCTCCGGCGAGATCAGTCCGCAGGGGATCACCTCGACGTTGTACTTCGCGTGGAGCTCCTTCATCAGCGCCTCGCCGCCGCCGTGCTTGAGCCAGGCGATGTACTCGCCGCCCTCGGGCCCGAACGGGACCGCGCCGTACAGCGCGAACGCGATGTCCTTGCCGGTCCAGAACGCCGACACGGTGAACGCCATGTCGAGCGAACCGTTGCCGACCGCATCGAGATACTGGTTGGCGGGGACGAGCGCGCCGGGCTCGAAGCCCTTGACGTCGATCGAGCCGCCGGAGGCCGCGCGGATCGCCTCGACCAGACGAGTCTGCGCCGGACCGAGCAGACCGGTGTTGCTCGGGAACGCCCAGCCCATCTGGGCACGGACCTTCTTCTCCTGGGCCTGCGCGAGCGAGCCCGACACGCCGAGGGTGAATGCGCACGCGATCGCGGCTGCGCGGAACAGTCGTTGCATGAGTGGTCTCCTCCGTCCTGATCTTGTTCCGGCCTGCCGATCTGGCGTGCCGGCGGCGCGCTTCGTCGAGCGCTCCATCAGGCGACGCTAGCATGACCCGCGCCGCAGCGGCAATCCTTTCGAAAATGATCCCTTGCTTGCTTGCCTGCCCGACGCGCTGGCGCACGATCGCTCTCCGAGCATGGGCATCGCACCCGAGGAGACGGACATGAAGCGGCTCGAAGGCCGGACTGCGGTCATCACCGGCGCGGCCGGTGGCATCGGATCGGCCACGGCACGCCTGTTCTGCGAGCACGGCGCACGCGTGGCGCTGGTCGACCTGCCGGAGTCGCCGCTCGGCGAGGTCGCAGCAGCACTCAGGGCAGAGACACCCGACGCAGACATCCTCGAGATCGCCTGCGATCTCGGGCAGGAGGTCGGGGCGACGCAGGCGATCGAAGCGACCCTCGCTCATTTCGGAACGCTCGACGTGCTGGTCAACAACGCGGGGGTCAGGGCCTACGGCCCGCTCGCCGACGCCGAGGCGCACAGCTGGCAGGCGATCCTGTCGGTCAACCTGCTCGCCTATGCTTTCCTCGCGCGCGAGGCACTGCCGGCGCTGCGGCGCAGCGGACGCGGCTCGATCATCAACGTCTCGTCGACCCATGCGATCAACCCGCGCGCGGGCATGGGTCAGTACGACGCGGCTAAGGCGGGCGTGCTGTCGATGACGCGCACCCTCGCCTTCGAGGAGGCGGCCCACGGGGTCCGGGTCAACGCCGTCTGCCCGGGCCTGACGCTGACGCCCTTCCACGTGCGGCGGGCGATGCGCGAGGGGCGCACCGAGGACGACCTGCGCGGCGAGCGCGTCGACCACAACCTGCAGCGACGCTGGGCGGATGCCCGCGAAGTGGCCTGGCCGATCCTGTGGCTGGCCGGAGACGAGGCCTCGTTCGTCACGGCGTCCACGCTGATGGTCGACGGAGGCACCCGCACATGACGCGCTCGGCCACACCGACGGCGGCACCGACGCCGACGATCCACGGCCGCTGGATCGACGCCCCCGGTGCAGTGACCCTCATCGATGCCCACCATCATCTGTGGGACCTCGATCACAACCGCTATCCGTGGTTGAGCGGTGACCCCGACCCCGACTTCTTTCTCGGCGACTACAGCGCGCTGCGACGCAACTACCTGCCGGAGGACTACCGGCGCGACGCGGCACGCCACAACGTCCTCGCCACCGTGCACTGCGAGGCGGAGTGGGCGCGCGACGACCAGGTCGGCGAGACCGACTGGCTGACCCGGATCCATGCGGCGCAGGGCATGCCGGCGGCGATCGTCGCGCACGCCTGGTTCCACACCGCCGACAGCGCCGAGGTGCTGGCCCGACAGGCCAGTCGTCCCCTGGTCCGCGGCATCCGGTCCAAGCCGGTGACCGCCCGGACGCCGGATGCGATCGCGCCGGGTGCGCCCGGCACCATGCAGGATCCCCGGTGGCTCGAGGGGTTCTCGAGGCTCGAGCGGCACGGCCTGTCCTGGGATCTGCGGGTGCCCTACTGGCATCTGGAGGAGGCTGCTGAAGTCGCCGCGAGCTTTCCCCGGACACCGATCGTGCTCAATCACACCGGCTTCCCCTGGGACCGCAGCGAGACCGGCCTCGCGGCATGGCGTCGTGCGATGCAGGCGATCGCGCGGCAGCCCAACGTGCACCTGAAGGTCTCCGAGTTCGGCCTTCGCGCGCAGCCGTGGGACGAGACCTCCAACCGGCGGATCGTGCGCGACGCCATCGCGATCTTCGGCATCGAGCGATGCATGTTCGCGAGCAACTTCCCCGTCGCGGTCCTGCGCATCGACTACGACTCGCTGGTGCGCGCGGTCAGCCGGATGCTGGACGATCTCGATGACGACCAGCGGCATGGCTTCTTCGTGCGCAACGCGGCCGCGTTCTACCGGCTCGATCCGGCACTGGCACGCGCGAAACCTGCCGGCTGACGCGCGTCGGCGCCTCAGACCCCGAGATACCGCTGCCAGACCCCGCGGTCCGCATCGAGCTCGGCCGAACTGCCGCGCCAGGCGATCGTGCCGCGCTCGACGATGACATGGCGGTCCGCGATCTGGATCAGCCGGTTCACGTACTTGTCGATGACGAGGATGGTCTGGCCGGCGGTGCGCAGCTCGCGCAGACAGCGCCAGATCTCCTCGCGGATCAGCGGGGCCAGCCCCTCGGTGGCCTCGTCGAGGATCAGCAGCCGCGGGTTGGTGACCAGCGCGCGGCCGATCGCGAGCATCTGCTGCTCACCGCCGGAGAGCTGATTGCCGAGGTTGTCGCGGCGCTCGGCGAGCCGGGGGAAGAGCGTGTAGACGCGCGCGGCGTCCCAGACGCCGCCGCGGGTCTCGCCGCCGCGCCGCGCGGCGAACGCGGTCAGGTGCTCGTCGACCGACAGGTTGGGGAACACCTGCCGGCCCTCGGGCACGACCGCCAGCCCCAGCCGCGCGATGCGGTCCGCCGGCAGCCCGCGCACCTCGGTGCCGTCGAACGCGATGCGCCCGGCACGCGAGGCCACCAGCCCCAGGATCGAGCGCACCAGGGTCGTCTTGCCCATGCCGTTGCGCCCGAGCAGGCCGACCACCTCGCCCGGCCGCACCTCGAGGTCGATGCCGAACAGCACCTGGCTCGCGCCGTACGCGGTCTCCAGCGCCTCGACGGCCAGCAGCGGTGCGGCGCTCATCGATGCACCTCGTCGCCGAGGTAGGCGGTGATCACCTCGGGGTCGTTGCGCACGACGTCGGGCAGCCCGGAGGCGATCACCCGGCCGTTGACCAGCACCGACACCCGGTCGGCCAGCCGGAACACCGCGTCGACGTCGTGCTCGACCAGCAGCACGGTCGCCTTCGTGCGCACGCGCTCGATCAGCTCGACCATCCGCGCCGACTCCTCGGGGCCGGTCCCGGCCATCGGCTCGTCGAGCAGCAGCAGGCGCGGGCGGGTCGCGAGCGCGACACCGACCTCGAGCGCGCGCTGCTCGCCATGCGACAGCGCCGCGGCCGGCATGTCGGCGCGCGCACTCAGGCCGATCTCGCCGAGTAGCGCGCGGGCCTCGTCGGCGATGGCGGTGTCACGCGAGACCGGCCGCCAGAACGACAGGTTGCGCCCGTCGCGCGCCTGCACCGCGATCGCGAGGTTCTCGACCGCGCTGAAGCTGCGGAAGAGCCGCGTGATCTGGAACGAGCGGGCGAGGCCCAGCTTCACGCGGCGGTGCTGCACCAGCCGTGTGACCTCGACACCGGCGAAGCGGATCTCGCCGTCGTCGGGCATCAGCGTGCCCGAGAGCTGCGCGATCAGGCTGGTCTTGCCGGCGCCGTTCGGGCCGATCAGCGCATGGATCTCGCCCTCCGCGACCGCGAGCGTCACGTCGTCGGTGGCGATCACGCCGCCGAAGCGCTTGCGCAGGCCGCGCACCGAGAGCAGCGTCGCCGCGGCCGCGCCGGCGGACGCGGGCGCCGAGGACGGCACCGCGCTCACTTCGGCCCCGCCCCGCGCCCGAAGGCGCGCGACACCAGCCCCACCAGTCCGCGCGGCGCGTACAGCACGATCGCGAGCAGGATCCAGCCGACCCAGAACTGCCAGTGCACGGTGTAGGCGGAGATGACCTCCTCGAGCAGCAGCAGCACGAAGGCGCCGAGCACGCCGCCCCAGAGCGTGCCCACGCCGCCCAGGATCACCATGACCATCAGCGTTCCCGACTGCGTCCAGTGCAGCACGTTCGGATTGACGTAGTTCTGCTGGTTGACCATCAGCGCGCCGGACAGCCCGCCGAGCGCCGCCGAGATCACGAAGAGCACGAGCTTGTAGCGGAAGGTCGGCACGCCGATCGCCTCGGCGCGGACATCGTCGTCGCGCATCGCGAGCACGATCCGTCCGAAGCGCGAGCGCATGATCCGGTGCACCGCGAGCAGCGTCGCCGCGAGGCAGGCGAGCACGACGAAGTAGAAGGTCGCGTCGTCCTTGAGGTTCAGCCCGAAGCCGAGCGAGGAGCGCAGCTTGAGGTTCAGGCCCTCGTCTCCGCCATACGCCTTCACGCTGTTGACGAGGTAGAACAGCATCTGCGCGAAGGCGAGCGTGATCATGATGAAGTACACGCCCCGGGTGCGCAGCGACACGGCGCCGATCACCGTCGCGAACAGCGCGGCGATGAGCATCGCCGCCGGGATGCCGATCCAGCCGCTGACCACGCCCTCGGTGATCAGGATGCCGACCGTGTACGCACCGATGCCGAAGAACGCCGCATGGCCGAAGGACACCAGGCCGCCGTAGCCGAGCACCAGGTTCAGGCTGGTCGCGGCGATCGCGTAGATCATCATCCGGCTGGCGACGCTGACGTAGAAGGTCGCATCGAGCGCCTGCATCGCGAAGGGGAAGGCGAGCGCGGCGAAGGCGAGGACGAGCAGGGCCAGCGAGCTGAAATTCTTGCCGACTATCGTCGGATTCACGTTCGACTCCCAGTAGTGCGCCGCAAGTATGCGGCGCCCGTTCGGTCGGCGGCGAGCAGTGCTCGCCGAAACCCCGCCCTCACCCACGCGCCGGAAACAGCCCCTGCGGCCGCACGAACAGCACCACCGCCATCAGCACGTACACCGCGATCGAGGCGACCGCCGGCCCCGCCGCGCTCGCGAACTGCGGCGGCAGGAACTCGCGGAACAGGTGGGGCAGCACGGTGCGTCCGGCGGTGTCGACGAAGCCCACCAGCAGCGAACCGACCAGCGCGCCGCGGATCGAGCCGATGCCGCCGATGACGATGACGACGAACGCGAGGATCAGGATGCCCTCGCCCATGCCGACCTGCACCGCCAGCAGCGGCCCGAGCATCGCGCCGGCCACCGCGCACAGCGCCGCGCCGATGCCGAACACCGCGGTGAACAGCCGGCGGATGTCGACGCCCATCGCCATCGCCATCTCGCGGTTCGAGGCGCCTGCGCGCACCAGCGCGCCCATCCGCGTCTTCGTCACCAGCAGGTAGAGCAGCAGCGCGAGCGCCAGGCCCACGCCGATGATCAGCAGCCGGTAGGCCGGGTAGTACAGGCCGGGCAGCAGCTCCACCGGCCCGGACAGCGCCGCCGGCGCCGACAGCGGCAGGTCGCTGCCCCAGACCATCCGCACGCCCTCGTTGATGATCAGGATCAGCGCGAAGGTCGCCAGCACCTGCGACAGGTGGTCGCGCGCGTAGAGCGAGCGCAGCAGCGTCGTCTCGAGCACCATGCCGAACACCGCGGCGGCGGGGATCGCGAGCAGCACGCCGGCGACGAACGAGCCGGTCAGCTCGACGAACCACGCCGCCAGGAACGCGCCGACCATGTACAGCGAGCCGTGCGCGAGGTTGATCATGTCCATGATCCCGAACACCAGCGTGAGGCCGGCGGCGAGCAGGAACAGCATCAACCCGAACTGCAGGCCGTTCAGCGACTGTTCGAGCAGGAGGAGTCCGGACACGACCGCCCTCGATCAGGACGGCATCTTGCAGTCCTGCACGTACGCGTCGCCGTGGTTCTTGAAGATCGGCTCGCCGAGCGTCTTGTTCACCAGCCGGCCCTGCGCGTCCTTGCCCACCACCCGCAGGTAGTAGTTCTGGATCGGGTACTGGTTGGTGTTGAACTTGAAGTCGCCGCGGACCGACTGGAACTTGGCTGCCTTCAGCGCCTTGCGGACGGCGTCCTTGTCCTCGATCTTGCCCTTCACGTCGCGGACCGCCGCGTCGATCAGCTGCGCCGCGTCGTAGCCCTGCGAGGCGTAGACGCTCGGCAGCCGCTTGTACTCCTTCTCGAACTCGGCGACGAACTTCTTGTTGGCCGCGTTCGGCAGGTCGAGCGCCCAGTGCGCGGTGTCGAAGGTGCCGAGCATCGCGTCGCCGACCGGCCGGATGATGTCCTGGTCCGCGCCGAAGCCCGGCTGGAGCAGGGCCATGTCCTTGGACAGGCCGGCGCCCACGAACTGCTTGATGAAGTTGATGCCCATGCCGCCGGGCAGGAAGGTGTAGACCGCGTCGGGCTTGGCGGCGCGGACTTCGGCGAGCTCGGCCGAGTAGTCGAGCTGGCCGAGCTTGGTGTAGACCTCGCCGGCGACCTGGCCCTTGAAGTAGCGCTTGAAGCCCGCGAGCGAATCCTTGCCGGCCTGGTAGTTCGGCGCGATCAGGTAGACCTTCTTGAAGCCCTTGTTGGTCGCGTTCTGGCCGGCGGCCTCGTGGTACGCATCGTTCGGCCAGGACACCGCGAAGAAGTACGGGTTGCAGTCCTTGCCAGCGAGCGGCGACGGCGCGGCGTTCGGGCTGACGTAGAAGGTCTTGCTCTCGAAGGCCTCGGGCACCGCGGCGAGCATGATGTTGGAGAACACCACGCCGGTCATGAAGTCGACCCGGTCGCGCTTGATGTTCTTCTCGAAGAGCTGCTTGGCGACGTCGGGCTTGAACTGGTCGTCAGCGACCATGACCTCGGCGGGCAGCCCGCCGAGCTTGCCGCCGTTGAGCTTGACGGCCAGCAGGAAGGCGTCGCGGATGTCGACACCGAGGGCGGCCGACGGTCCGGACAGCGTGCTGACGAAGCCGACCTTGACCTTGTCGGCGGCGGCGGCCGGCCCGCCGAGCATCAGCCCGGCGGCGAGTGCGGCGGCGAGGAACGGGCTCGAGGCGGTGCGCATCGGGAGGATCTCCAGGCGGGAACGGAGCGGCCGGACGGCCGCGACGGGCCCGATTATGGCAGCGGCCCCGCCCTCGCGGGAGGCCCGTGCGCCTATCATCGGGGCTCGACGCGTCCCCGGAGCCGGGCCGCGCGCTGGAGACCTGTCGCCGATGACCGCCACCGCCCGCCTGATCCGCCACGACGACGTCGGCGTGATCGAGCTCGACAACCCGCCCGTCAACGCCCTCGCCCTCGGGCTGCGGGTCGGCCTCGAGGCCAGCCTGGAGGCGGCGCTCGGCGACCCCTCAATCGTCGCCATCGTGCTGGCCGGGGGCGGGCGCATGTTCTGCGGCGGCGCCGACCTGCGCGAGTTCAACACGCCCGCCGCGGCGCAGCCGCCCTTCACCGGCGAGCTGCGCGCGCGGATGGACCGCTCGCCCAAGCCCATCGTCGCCGCCATCCATGGCAGCGCGCTCGGCGGCGGCCTGGAGATGGCGCTGGCCTGCCACTACCGCGTCGCGGCACCGGGCACCCAGCTCGGGCTGCCCGAGGTCCGGCGCGGGCTGCTGCCCGGCGGCGGCGGCACCCAGCGGCTGCCGCGGCTGGTCGGCGTGCCGACCGCGCTGCGCATGATCGTCTCGGGCGATACCGTCGATGCGGCGGGCGCGAAGGCCATCGGGCTGGTCGACGAAGTGGCCGCAGGCGATGTGCGCACCGCCGCCATCGCCTTCGCACGGGCCGCCGCCGCACGGGGCGGCCACCACCCGGTGGCCGCGACCCGCGAGGCGCGCATCGACGATGCCGACGCCTTCTTCGCTGCGGAGCGCGCACGCGTGAAGGCCGAGTCGCGCGGCCTGGAGGCACCGCTCGAATGCCTGGCCTGCGTCGAGGCCGCGACCCGCCTGCCCTTCGACGAGGGCCTGGCCTTCGAGCGCTCGCGCTTTCGCGTGCTGGTCGAAGGCACGCAGTCGAAGGCGCTGCGCCACCTGTTCTTCGCCGAGCGGGCCGCCGCCCGCATCCCCGGCATCGCCGACGACCAGGTGACCCGCCCGGTGCGCACGGTCGGCGTGATCGGCGCCGGCACGATGGGCGGCGGGATCGCGATGAGCCTGGCGAACGCCGGGCTCGAGGTGCTGCAGCTCGAGACCACCCAGGCCGCGCTCGACCGCGGCCGCGCCACGATGACGCGCAACTGGGCCGGCACCGTCGCCAAGGGCAAGCTGACCCAGGACGAGATGGACCGGCGCCTGGCGCGCGTGCGCGGCACGCTGCGCTACGAGGACCTCGCCGATGCCGACCTGGTGATCGAGGCGGTCTTCGAGGACATGGCGGTCAAGCGCGAGGTCTTCGGCCGGCTGGATGCGGTCTGCCGCCCCGGTGCGATCCTCGCCTCCAACACCTCGCGGCTCGACATCGACGAGATCGCGCGCAGCACCTCGCGCCCTCAGGACGTCGTCGGCCTGCACTACTTCTCGCCGGCCAACGTGATGCGCCTGCTGGAGGTCGTGCGCGGCGCCGCGACCGCGCCCGACGTGATCGCCACCGCCATGGCCTTCGGTCGCACGACCGCGAAGCTGCCGGTGCTGGTGGGCAACTGCGACGGCTTCGTCGGCAACCGGATGCTGTCGGCCTACGTCCGCGAGGCCGGCTTCCTGCTCGAGGAGGGCGCGAGCCCGGCCCAGATCGACGGCGCCCTGCAGCGCTTCGGGCTGGCGATGGGTCCGTTCCGGATGGGCGACCTCGCCGGCCTCGACATCGGCTGGGCGGGCCGCAAGCGCCAGGCCGCGACGCGCCCGAAGCACCTGCGCTACAGCCGCGTCGCCGACCGGATCTGCGAGCTCGGGCGCTTCGGCCAGAAGACGGGCGCCGGCTGGTACCGCTACGAGGACGGCAGCCGCTCGCCGATCCCCGATCCCGAGGTCGAGCGCATCATCGCCGAGTGCGCGGCCGAGGCCGGCATCGCACGCCGCTCGATCGCCGATCAGGAGATCGTCGAGCGCACGATGTACGCGCTGGCCAACGAGGGCGCGAAGATCCTCGCCGAAGGCGTCGCGCTGCGCGCCTCCGACATCGACCTCGTCTACGTGAACGGCTACGGCTTCCCGGCCTACCGCGGCGGGCCGATGCATTTCGCGGACACGATCGGCCTGAAGGAAGTGGCCGAGCGCGTCGTGCAGTTCCACGCCGCACACGGCGACTGGTGGACCCCGGCACCGCTGCTGCTCGAGCGCGCCGCCGCGGGCCGCGGCTTCAACGACAAGGAGTGACCATGACCGACGCAGTGATCGTCTCGACCGCCCGTACCCCGATCGGCAAGGCCCATCGCGGCGCCTTCAACATGACCACCGGCCCGACGCTGGGCGCCCACGTGATCGCGCACGCGGTCAAGCGCGCCGGCGTCGACCCGGCCGAGGTCGAGGAGGTGATCCTCGGCGTCGGCCGCCCCGAGGGCACCACCGGCGGCAACGTGGCCCGCCAGAGCGCGATCAAGGCGGGCCTGTCGGTCGGCTCCACCGGCTCGGTGATCAGCCGCGCCTGCGGCTCGGGCCTGAACGCGATCGCCGCGGCCGCCCATCGCGTGATCGTCGACCGCGTGCCGATCGTGGTGGCCGGCGGCATGGAGTCGATCAGCCTGACGGTGAACGACAAGAGCAACACGTTCATGGCGCGCGACCCCTGGGTGCTCGCGAACAAGCCCTCGCTGTACGACACGATGATCGAGACCGCCGAGACCGTGGCGAAGCGCTACGGCATCGCGCGCGAGGTGCAGGACCAGTACGGTGCGCGCAGCCAGCAGCGCGTCGCCGCGGCGCTCGCCGCCGGCCGCTTCGATGCCGAGGTCGTGCCGCTGACCACGATGAAGGCGATCACCAACAAGGACACCAACGAGACCCTGATGCAGGAGGTCACGCTGATGCACGACGAAGGCATCCGCGGCGACACCACCTACGAGGGCGTGTCCAAGCTCAAGCCGGTCGTCGAGGGCGGCAGCATCACCGCCGGCAACGCGAGCCAGCTGTCGGACGGCGCGTCGGCCTGCGTGGTGATGGACCGCAAGCTGGCCGAGCAGCGCGGCCTGCAGCCGCTCGGCATCTTCCGCGGCTTCGCCACCGCCGGCTGCGAGCCGGACGAGATGGGCATCGGCCCGGTGTTCGCCGTGCCGCGCCTGCTCGAGCGCGCCGGCCTGAAGGTGTCGGACATCGGCCTGTGGGAGCTGAACGAGGCGTTCGCGGTGCAGGTGCTCTACTGCCGCGACCGGCTCGGCATCCCCGACGAGCGCCTGAACGTCGACGGCGGCGGCATCGCGGTCGGCCATCCGTTCGGCATGTCGGGCGCGCGGCTGGTCGGCCATGCGCTGATCGAGGGCAAGCGCCGCGGCGTGAAGTACGTGGTGGTGACGATGTGCATCGCCGGCGGGATGGGGGCGGCGGGGCTGTTCGAGGTGGCGTGACGCGGGCGGTGCGTCCGGGCGGGCGGGTCGCACGCGCCGGCGTGCTCCGACCCATCGGACGCGCGATGCTCAGGCCAGGACATATCCCGATTCGGCCGGGCTCACCACCGACACGAAGACCAGCGGCTGCGTGCCGGTGTTGAGCACACCGTGCACGCACCCTGCCGGCGCGACCGCGACGTCACCCGCCACGATCGGCGTCGCGGTGCCGTCGGCGTCGAGCTGGTAGTCGCCCTGCCCGGCGAGGACCGTCCAGGTGTCCTGCCCGTGCGGATGCACATGGGCGGTGATCCGCTGCCCCGGCTTCACCGTCCAGGCGACGATCGCCGCCATCGGCGTCTGCATGACCACCGAGCGGATCGGCTCGCCGTCGGCCGGCCTGAGGTGCTCGGCGCTGTGGAAGACGCGGTCGGTGCTCATCGCTGGTGCTCCGGGTGAAGAGACCCGGGCCTCTGCAAGTCGCGTACCACCGGGACGGTGCGCAGGGCCTGCGGTCGCTAGACTGGACACCCCACGCACTGTCTTCGACCCGAACATGAAGCTGTCCGGCATCCCCTTCGGCACCACCGACTGGTCCGCGGTCGAGCGCACCGAGCACCGCGGCGAGCGCGGTGTCGCGCACTGGCGCACCCGTCACTTCGGCGACATCCGCGTGCGGATGGTCGAGTACTCGGCCGGCTACCTCGCCGACCACTGGTGCGAGAAGGGGCACATCCTGCTGTGCCTGGCAGGCCGGCTCGATACCGAACTCGCCGACGGCCGGACCTTCGTGCTGACGCCGGGCACCAGCTACCAGGTGGCCGACGGGGCCGAGCCGCACCGCTCGTCGACGGACGAGGGCGCGACACTGTTCATCGTGGACTGAGAAGCCGCGAATAAACCTACTGCGCGTCCCGATCCGACGCCTGCGGTGCTCGCCGTACATCACGTACGGCTGCGCTCCTCGGCGCCGGCTCGGGCCTGCTCGCTACGGTTTCTTCACGGCTTCTGCGCCCGGCGTGCCGCTCGGCTTCTTCGCGCCGAACGGATACGCACCGCCCGCCGGCCCCTTGCCCTTCGGCGGCACCTTCAGCGAGATCAGCATCGTCGCGGCGAGCGTGACCACGGTGAAGACCAGCGACCAGGCGACCGGGATCTTGTAGACGTCGATCAGCAGCATCTTGGTGCCGATGAAGACCAGCACGATCGCCAGGCCGTAGGACAGCAGGTGGAAGCGCTCGTGCATGCCGGCGAGCAGGAAGTACATCGCGCGCAGGCCGAGGATCGCGAAGACGTTCGAGGTCAGCACGATGAACGGGTCGGTGGTGATCGCGAAGATCGCCGGGATGGAGTCGACCGCGAACACCAGGTCGACGATGCCGATCAGCACGATCACCACCAGCAGCGGCGTGGCCATCTTCACGCCGTTCACCACCGTGAAGAAGCGCTCGCCGTCGTAGGTCGGCGCGATCTTGAACTTGCGGTTGATCCACTTCAGCGCGGGGTTCGAGCCGAGGTCGGGCTCCTGGCCGGCCGCCCACCACATCTTCACGCCGGTGAAGACCAGGAACGCGCCGAACACGTAGAGCACCCAGTGGACCTGCGTGATCAGCCAGGCGCCGATCAGGATCATCCCGGCGCGCATCACCAGCGCACCGAGGATGCCGATCATCAGCACCCGCTTCTGGTAGGCCGCGGGCACGGCGAAGTAGGTGAACACCATCAGGAACACGAAGATGTTGTCGACCGCGAGCGCCTTCTCCACCAGATAGCCGGTGACGAACTCGAGCGCCTTGGCGTCGGCCATCGCGGCAGCGGCCGCGTCGCTCGAGGTGCCGCCGAGGTACCACCACAGCCAGCCCACGAAGCAGAAGGAGACGGCGACCCAGAGGAGCGACCAGATGCCGGCCTCGCGCATCGAGACCGTGTGAGCGCCCTGCTTGTTGAGGGCGAAGAAGTCGATCGCGAGCGCGATGACGACGAAGATCGCGAACAGCGACCACAGCAGCGGCGTGCCGATGGAAATCATCAGGAAGGACCTTTTCGGCCGCCATGGCGGGCGGCATGCGTTGGACGAAGGTCCTCCGCTGGTCTTGCCGTCCGGCGCGCGCGAGGCGCGACGGAACGCGGGCACCGGATGTCCGATCGACCGCCACGTCGACCGGCATCGTATTGACGATGCCGCGGGAGGGACCACGCGGGGTCCCTGCCGGCTACTCCCCGGGAGAGGAACCCGGATTGAACCGCGAGCCGGACGGGTCCGTCAACGAAGCCCCGTGCCGCGCGGGGGCTTCGGCGGCGGGTGGCCGACGGGCGGTGCCTCGAGTCAGCGAATGCCGAGCGGCACGCCCGCCGCGAGCGCGGCGAGCAGCACGACGTGCAGCCCGATCGTCAGCCGCAGCATCGTGCGGAAGAACGGCTTGCGGGTCTTGTGCCGCAGCAGCCGCTGCGCGAGCAGCGCGCCGGGCCAGCCGCCGACCAGCGCGAGCCAGTGCAGCGTGCGCTCCGACACGCGGCGCGCGCCCTGCACCGCGGCCCGCTTGTCGAACGCATAGACCGCGAAGGTGAGGGCGCTGGCCACGAGGTAGAGCAGTGCCAGCCCCCCCCACACCGACCCGGTCACGCCGGGCGGCCGTCCGCGTGCAGCGCGAGGATGTCGGCGATCGCGCGGTTGAGCGGCGTCGGCACGCCCGCGGTCCGGCCGAGTTCGACCACCGCGCCCGCCAGCCAGCGCACCTCGAGCCGGTTGCCGCGCTCGAGGTCGTGGTGCATCGACGAGGTCATCGCCGGCGAGACGTCGTCGGCGAGCGCCAGGCGCACGTCGGCGTAGTCGGTCGGCAGGTCCACGCCGTGCGCGCGGCCGACCGCGACCACCTCGGCCATCACGTCGCGCAGGAATACACGCGTCTGCGGATGCTCGCGGATCGGGCCGATGGTGCGGCGGATCGTCGTGGTCGTGCCCGACAGGCCGGCGAGGAAGACGAACTTCTGCCAGATCTCGCGCAGGATCGCCGGCGACAGCTCGGCCTTGATGCCGCCCGCGGCGCAGGCCGCGAGGAAGGTCTCGGCGCGCGGCGAGCGCGACCCGTCGAACTCACCGAACACCAGGCGCTGCATCGGACCGGTCTGACGGATGACGCCCGGCCGGTCGATGGTCGCCGCGATGTAGCCGACCCCGCCCATCACCCGCGCGTCGCCGAACGCGGCGCGCAGCGGCGGGTCCTTGAGCACGCCGTTCTGGAACGACACCACCGCGCTGTGCGGCCCCATCAGCGGGCGGATGCGCTCGATCGCCGCATCGGTGTCCCAGAGCTTGACGCAGAGCATCACCAGGTCGACCGGGCCGATGGTGGCCGGGTCGTCGGTGGCCTGCACGCGCGGCAGGTGCATCGGCTCCGGGCCCTCGATGCGCAGCCCGTCGGCGCGCAGCGCCGCGAGGTGCGCGCCGCGCGCGACGAAATGCACGTCGGCCTGCCCGCCGAGCACCAGCCGGGCGCCGAAGTAGCCGCCCAGCCCGCCGGTCCCCATCACCGCGATCCGCATGTCGCCAGGCCCTCGGACTCAGCGCGGGAGGTCGCTCGATCCCATCAGGAACGCATCGACCGAATGCGCCGCCTGGCGCCCCTCGCGGATCGCCCACACCACCAGCGACTGGCCGCGGCGCATGTCGCCGGCGGCGAAGACCTTCGGCACGTTGGTCGCGTAGCTCTTGTCGCCGTCGGTGGTGGCGCGCGCATTGCCGCGGCCGTCCTTCTCGACGCCGAAGGCGTCGAGCACCGAGCCCACCGGCGCGACGAAGCCCATCGCGAACAGCACCAGGTCGGCGGGCACCTCCTGCTCGCTGCCCGGCACCTCGACCATCCGCATCTGGCCGCTCGCCTCGTCGCGCTTCCACTCGACACGCGCGGTCACCAGCGCGCGGACGTTGCCCTGGCCGTCGCCGCGGAATTCCTTGGTGGTGATCGCCCAGTCGCGCTCGCAGCCCTCCTCGTGCGAGGACGAGGTGCGCATCTTGCTCGGCCAGTACGGCCAGGTCAGCGCCTTGTTCTCGTGCTCGGGCGGCTGGGGCATCAGCTCGTACTGGGTGACAGTGCTCGCGCCGTGCCGGTTGCTGGTGCCCACGCAGTCGCTGCCGGTGTCGCCGCCGCCGATCACGACGACATGCTTGCCGGTGGCCATGATCTGGCCCGACACGCTGTCGCCGGCAACCGTTCGGTTCTGCTGCGGCAGGAACTCCATCGCGAAATGGATGCCCTTGAGCTCGCGCCCCGGCACCGGCAGATCGCGCGGCTGCTCGGCGCCGCCGGTCAACAGCACCGCGTCGAACTCCTTGGCCAGCGTCTCGGGCGAGACGGTCTGCTTCGCGAGGTTCGGGATGTGCGAGGGCGGCGGCGCGGTGCCGACGAACACGCCGGTGCGGAACTGCACGCCCTCGGCCGTCATCTGCTCGACGCGCCGATCGATGTGCGACTTCTCCATCTTGAAGTCGGGGATGCCATAGCGCAGCAGCCCGCCGATGCGGTCGTTCTTCTCGAACAGCGTCACGTCGTGGCCGGCGCGCGCGAGCTGCTGCGCGGCGGCCATGCCGGCCGGGCCCGAGCCGATCACCGCGACCTTCTTGCCGGTCTTGGCGGCGGGCGGCTGCGGCACCACCCAGCCCTGCTCCCAGCCCTTGTCGATGATCGCGTGCTCGATCGACTTGATGCCGACCGGCTCGCTGTTGATGTTCAGCGTGCAGGCGGCCTCGCAGGGCGCCGGGCACACGCGGCCGGTGAACTCGGGGAAGTTGTTCGTGGAGTGCAGGACGTCGAGCGCCTGCTTCCAGTCCTGGCGGAAGACCAGGTCGTTCCAGTCGGGAATGATGTTGTTGACCGGGCAGCCGCTCTGGCAGAACGGGATGCCGCAGTCCATGCAGCGCGCGCCTTGCTTCGAGGCGGCCGCATCGTCCAGGTGGAGCACGAACTCCTTCCAGTGCTTGAGGCGCGCCTGCGGCGGCTCGGCCGCTTCGGACAGCCGCTGGAACTCGAGGAAACCGGTGACCTTGCCCATCGTCGTCTCTTTGTTCGGTTCGGTTCGGGCCGTCAGGCCGTCTGCTTGGCGGCCGCACGCGCGGCAGCCATCTCGCCCAGCGCACGCCGGTACTCGGTCGGGAACACCTTGGTGAACTTCGCGCGCGCGTTCGTCCAGTCCGACAGCAGCTCCTTCGCCCGGAAGCTGCCGGTGTGGCGGAAGTGCGTCTCGACCAGGCGCTTGAGGATCACCTCGTCGGCCTCGCCCTCGCCGCCGCGGCGCACCGCATGCCAGACCGACTGCGGCACGCCCGCGGCCTGCTCCTTGGCGGTCATGACCGGCTCGAGGCTGACCATCGAGGTGTTGCAGTGGCGCTTGAAGTCGCCCTCCGGATCCCACACGTAGGCCACGCCGCCCGACATGCCGGCCGCGAAGTTGCGCCCGGTGGCGCCGAGCACGACCACCGTGCCGCCGGTCATGTACTCGCAGCCGTGGTCGCCCGTGCCCTCGACGACCGCGATCGCGCCGGAGTTGCGCACCGCGAAGCGCTCGCCGGCGACGCCGTTGAAGTAGGCCTCGCCCTCGATCGCGCCGTACAGCACGGTGTTGCCGACGATGATGTGCTCCGGGCCGAAGCCACGGAAGTCGTTCGCGCAGCGCACGATCACCCGGCCGCCCGACAGGCCCTTGCCCACGTAGTCGTTGCCTTCGCCCACCAGGTCGAAGGTGATGCCACGCGCCAGGAACGCGCCGAAGCTCTGGCCGGCGGTGCCGTTGAACTGCACGTGGATCGTGTCGTCGGGCAGGCCCTCGTGCGTGTGGCGACGCGCCACCCTGCCCGAGAGCATCGCGCCGACGGTGCGGTTCACGTTGCGGATCGGCTGGATGAAGCTGACCTTCTCGCCGCCCTCGATCGCCGCCGCCGACTTCTCGATCAGCTGGTGATCGAGCGCCCGGTCCAGGCCGTGGTCCTGCACGTCGACCGCGAAGCGCGCGACGTCGCCGGGCATCGTCGGCGAATGGAAGATGCGGCTGAAGTCGAGCCCGCGCGCCTTCCAGTGCCGGATGCCGGACTTGGTGTCGAGCAGCTGCGTCGCGCCGATCATGTCGTCGAAGCGGCGCACGCCGAGCTGCGCCATGATCGCGCGCGCCTCCTCGGCGACGAAGAAGAAGTAGTTGACGACGTGCTCGGGCTTGCCCGCGAACTTGGCGCGCAGCACCGGATCCTGCGTGGCCACGCCCACCGGGCAGGTGTTCAGGTGGCACTTGCGCATCATGATGCAGCCCTCGACCACCAGCGGTGCGGTCGCGAAGCCGAACTCGTCGGCTCCGAGGATCGCGCCGATGACGACGTCGCGGCCGGTCTTCATCTGGCCGTCGGCCTGGATGCGCACGCGCCCGCGCAGCCGGTTCAGCACCAGCGTCTGCTGCGTCTCGGCCAGGCCCAGCTCCCAGGGCGTGCCCGCATGCTTGATGGACGACAGCGGCGAGGCGCCGGTGCCGCCGTCATGGCCGGCGATCACGATGTGGTCGGACTTGGCCTTCGCCACGCCGGCCGCGACCGTGCCCACGCCCACCTCGGAGACCAGCTTCACCGAGATCGAGGCGCTCGGGTTGCAGTTCTTCAGGTCGTGGATGAGCTGCGCGAGGTCCTCGATCGAGTAGATGTCGTGGTGCGGCGGCGGCGAGATCAGGCCCACGCCGGGCACCGAGAAGCGCAGCTTCGCGATGTACTCGGAGACCTTGTGGCCCGGCAGCTGGCCGCCCTCGCCGGGCTTGGCGCCCTGCGCCATCTTGATCTGGATCTGGTCGGCGCTCGAGAGGTACTCGGCGGTGACGCCGAAGCGGCCCGAGGCGACCTGCTTGATCTTCGAGCGCAGCGAGTCGCCGGCCTTCAGCGCGATGTCGGCCTCGATCACGTCTCGGCCGAGCAGCGAGGCGAGCGTGTCGCCCGTCTTGATCGGAATGCCGCGCAGCTCGTTGCGGTAGCGGTTCTCGTCCTCGCCGCCCTCGCCGGTGTTCGACTTGCCGCCGATGCGGTTCATCGCGATCGCGAGCGTGGCGTGCGCCTCGGTGGAGATCGAGCCGAGCGACATCGCGCCGGTGGCGAAGCGCTTGACGATCTCGGCGGCGGGCTCGACCTCGTCGATCGGGATCGCCTTGGACGGGTCGACGCGGAACTCGAACAGGCCGCGCAGCGTCATGTGACGGCGCGACTGGTCGTTGATGATCTGCGCGTAGTCCTTGTACGTCTGGAAGTTGTTCGCCTTGGTCGCGTGCTGCAGCTTCGCGATCGCGTCGGGCGTCCACATGTGCTCTTCGCCGCGGGCGCGGTAGGCGTACTCGCCGCCCGCCTCCAGCGCGGTGGCGAGCACCGGATCGCCGCCGAAGGCCGATCGGTGCATGCGCAGCGCCTCTTCGGCGACCTCGAAGATGCCGATGCCGCCGACGTTCGACGGCGTGCCGCTGAAGTACTTGTCGACGAGCTCGCGGTTCAGGCCGATCGCCTCGAAGATCTGCGAGCCGGTGTACGACATGTAGGTGGAGATGCCCATCTTGGACATCACCTTGTGCAGGCCCTTGCCGACGGCCTTCACGTAGTTCTTGACCGCTTTCTCGGCCGACAGGTCGTGACCGAGCCCGGCGTGCATCGACGCGATGGTCTCCATCGCGAGGTAGGGATGGATCGCCTCGGCGCCGTAGCCCGCGAGCAGCGCGAAGTGATGGACCTCGCGCGCCGAACCGGTCTCGACGACCAGGCCGGTCGAGGTGCGCAGGCCCTTGTCGATCAGGTGCTGGTGGATGGCGCTGGTGGCGAGCAGCGCGGGAATGGCGACATGCTCGCGGTCGACGCGCCGGTCGGACACCACGAGCAGGTTGAAGCCGCTGCGGACCGCGTCGACCGCGTTCGCGCACAGCGAGGCCAGCCGCGCCTCGATGCCTTCCTTGCCCCAGGTGACCGGGTAGCAGACGTCGAGCTCGAAGCTCTGGAACTTGCCGTCGGTGAAGCGGCCGATGTGGCGGATGCGGTCCATGTCCTCGGCGGACAGGATCGGCTGGCTGACCTCGAGGCGCAGCGGCGGGTTGATGTTGTTGATGTCGAGCAGGTTCGGCTTCGGACCGACGAAGGACACCAGCGACATCACCAGCTGCTCGCGGATCGGGTCGATCGGCGGGTTGGTGACCTGCGCGAAGAGCTGCTTGAAGTAGTGGTAGAGCGACTTGTTCTTGTCGGACAGCACCGCCAGCGGCGAGTCGTTGCCCATCGAGCCGATCGCCTCCTCGCCGGCCACCGCCATCGGGGCCATCAGGAACTTCAGGTCCTCCTGGCTGTAGCCGAAGGCCTGCTGGCGGTCGAGCAGCGGCACCGCGGCGAGCGGTGCGGTGTTCTCGGCGGCGGACTCGTCCTGCTCGGGCGTCTCGGGGTGCTCGTGGGTGGCGACCTCGTCGAGCTTGACGCGGATGCGCTCGATCCACTGACGGTAGGGCTTGCTCGCGGACAGCTGGTCCTTGAGCTCCTTGTCGTCGATGATCCGCCCCTGCTCGAGGTCGATCAGGAACATCTTGCCGGGCTGCAGGCGCCACTTCTTGACGATGCGGTGCTCGGGAATCTCGGGCAGCACGCCGGACTCGGAGGCCATCACGACCAGGTCGTCGTCGGTGACGATGTAGCGCGCCGGGCGCAGGCCGTTGCGGTCGAGCGTGGCGCCGATCTGGCGGCCGTCGGTGAAGGCGATCGCGGCGGGGCCGTCCCACGGCTCCATCATCGCCGCGTGGTACTCGTAGAACGCGCGGCGGTTCTCGTCCATCAGCGTGTGCTGCTCCCACGCCTCGGGGATCATCATCATGATCGCCTGGGCGAGCGGGTAGCCGGCCATCACCAGCAGCTCGAGGCAGTTGTCGAAGCAGGCGGTGTCGGACTGGCCCGGGTAGATCAGCGGCCACAGCTTCTGCAGGTCCGAACCCAGCACGGCCGACTGCATGACGCCCTCGCGGGCGCGCATCCAGTTGTAGTTGCCCTTGACGGTGTTGATCTCGCCGTTGTGCGCGAGCATCCGGTACGGGTGGGCGAGCTCCCAGGCCGGGAAGGTGTTGGTCGAGAAGCGCTGGGGCACCAGCGCGAGCGCCGACACCGTGCGGGCGTCCTGCAGGTCGCGGTAGTAGCGGCCGACCTGGTTGGCCAGCAGCAGGCCCTTGTAGACCACCGTGCGCGTCGACATCGACGGCACGAAGTACTCCTTGCCGTGCTTCAGGCCGAGGCTCTTGATCGCGTGGCTGGCGGTCTTGCGGATCACGTAGAGCTTGCGCTCGAGGGCGTCCGGCACCATCACGTCGCGGCCGCGGCCGATGAAGATCTGGCGGATGACCGGCTCGGAGGTCCGCACCAGCGGGCTCATCTCCATCGCCGCGTCGACCGGCACGTCGCGCCAGCCGATCACCCGCTGACCCTCGGCGCGCACGGTGCGCTCGAGCTCCTGCTCGCAGGCGATGCGCGACGCATGCTCCTTCGGCAGGAAGATCATGCCGACGCCGTACTCGCCGGGCGGGGGCAGCACGATGCCCTGCGCGCCCATCTCGGCCCGGTAGAAGTCGTCCGGGATCTGGATCAGGATGCCGGCGCCGTCGCCGAACAGGTGGTCCGCGCCGGTGGCGCCGCGATGGTCCAGGTTCAGCAGGATCTGCAGACCCTTCTGCACGATGTCGTGGCTCTTCGCCCCCTTGATGTGGGCGACGAAGCCGACGCCGCAGGCGTCATGCTCGTTGGACGGGTCGTACAGCCCCTGGGCTTGCGGCAGTGCCATCGCACTTCTCCTACGGTGATCGAACGAGGATAGTGCGATGCAGCAAGCACCTCAAGCGGAATAATCGGGGTCGGAACACGATATTCTCGAAGCACCGTCGAGAGGTCGCTTAATCGGGGACGGATCAGCCGCGCCGCTGCACCGTCGTGGTTCGAGGTGCCCAGCCGGCGGGCGGCCCGGGTGCTGGGATGCCAGCGGATCGGGCGTCCGGAGCGGCCCCTCACTCCGCGTCGATGGGCCCCGATCGCATTCGTCGGATCACGCTGCGCGTCACCGACCGACCGCGACACCGCTTTTGCGTCACCTGCCGGGCTGCGTCACCCCTGGCGCTCAACCGGTCGCAGGCGGCGTCCGGCGGGGCCGCCCGACCGGCCGCGGCAGCAGGCGAAGGCCGAGCGAGGCCTCCAGGCGCTTCTGGAAGTCAGCACTTGCTGTCGGCTTTCCGCCCACCAGGCATGCCTGAATCCATTCGTGCTCGGCCTGGGATACCGATTCGTCGAACAGGCTGCGGTAGGCGGACTCGCGTTCGAACGGCGTGTTGCCGAGCGCCCAGACCGTCGGATGCGGCCGGACCAGCGGGTCGACGGCCAGTCCGGCGTGGTGCCGGTGGCTGGACCACGGCCAGTCCGCGGCGCTGCCGACCCGTCCGGCACGGACCGGCCCGGACTCCAGATGACGCTGGCATGCCAGCAGCCAGCGGTCCGCCTCGACGATCGAGGAGCGGAACCGCCCCTCCCACAGGGTGCCGCTGCGGCCATGGCGCTGGTTGAACCAGCGCACATAGCGCCGGCCGACGGCCTGCATGACGAGGGACAGGGCCTCATCGCGCTCGGGCGTCGCCAGCAGCTGCACCTGGGTGTCGAGCAGCAGGTAGGCGTGGATGGACAGCCCGTGCGCGAGCGCGGCCTCGCTCAGCCAGCCGAGGAACTGCCGGTGATCGGCCTCGTCGACGAACACCGGCTGCCGGTTGTGTCCGCGCAGCAGCACATGGTGCGGGATCGCGGTGACCGCCTGACGCGGACGGCGGGCCATCGGCCTGAGCTCAGGCTTCGTCGACCGCGAAGAGCCGGCGGTGCTCCTTGATCGCGTAACGGTCGGTCATGCCGGCGATGTAGTCGGCGATCGCACGGTGCCGGTTGCGCTCGGCCTTGCGGCGGTGCTCGTCGGGCAGCAGCCGCGGGTCTGCGGCGAAAGCGTCGAACAGCGCGGTGACGATGCGGGCGGCCTTCGAGGTCATCCGCAGCACCCGGTAGTGCCGGTAGAGGTTGTCGAACAGGAAGCGCTTGAGCTGGGCGGCCCGGGCTCCGACCTCGTCGGAGAAGGCGATCAGCGGCGGTGCGGCCCGGACATCGTCGATCGACCCGGGCGCGGCCTCGGCGATCAGCACCTCGCTGCGGCGGCTGAGGTCGAGCACCAGCTCGTTGATCATCCGCCGGACCGTCTCGTAGACCTGGCGACGCTCGCCCGCGCCCGGCCAACCCGCGACGACCTCGCGGTGATGACGGGCGAACAGCTCCACCGCGAGGAGCTGTTCGACCGACACCAGCCCCGAGCGGATGCCGTCGTCGACATCGTGGTTCACGTAGGCGATCTCGTCGGCGAGATTCGCGAGCTGCGCCTCGAGCGACGGCCGGGTGTGCTCGATGAAGCGCCGCCCCACCTCGCCCAGCTTCGCCGCGTTGACCGGCGAGCAGTGCTTGAGCACGCCTTCGCGCGTCTCGAAGCACAGGTTCAGGCCGTCGTGCGCGATGTAGCGCTCCTCGAGCTCGTCGACCACCCGCAGCGACTGCAGGTTGTGCTCGAAGCCCCCGTGGGGCTGCATGCAGCGGTTCAGCGCATCCTGCCCGGCGTGGCCGAACGGCGTGTGGCCGAGGTCGTGCGCCAGCGAGATCGCCTCGGTCAGGTCCTCGTGCAGCCGCAGCCGACGCGCGACCGTCCGGGCGATCTGGGCGACCTCGATGGAGTGCGTCAGCCGGGTGCGGAACAGGTCGCCCTCGTGATTGACGAAGACCTGCGTCTTGTATTCGAGCCGGCGGAACGCACCGCTGTGCACGATCCGGTCGCGGTCGCGCTGGAACTCGTTGCGCCCTTCGGGCGCGGTCTCGGGGTGGATGCGGCCGCGGCTGCGCCGAGGATCGGCCGCGTACGGCGCCAGCGCGTCCATCGCGGCCGCGCTCACCCGCTGCAGGCCGCGAGGGTCTCGGCCAGCGGCGCGTCGTCGACCCGCTGCACGCGCGCGCCGCCCAGCCCGTCGAGCAGCACGAAGCGTGGCGTGCCCTGCCGGGCCTTCTTGTCGACCGACATCAGCTCGACGTAGCGCGACGCCGGCCAGCCCGGACCCTGCACCGGCAGCCCCGCCGCGGCCACCGCCTCGCGCAGCCGGGCGGCGCCGGCGGCGTCCACCAGACCGAGGCGCCGCGACAGGTCGGCGGCCATCACCATGCCCGCGCCCACCGCCTCGCCGTGCAGCCACTCGCCGTAGCCCATGCCGGCCTCGATCGCGTGGCCGAAGGTGTGGCCGAAATTGAGGATCGCGCGCACGCCGCCCTCGCGCTCGTCGCGCTCGACCACCGAGGCCTTGATCTCGCAGGACCGTGCGACCGCCGCGGCGAGTGCTGTCGGGTCCTTCGCTCGCAGGGCCGGCAGCGATGCGACGACCGACTCGAAGTAGGCGGCGTCGGCGATCGCGCCATGCTTGATCACCTCGGCCAGGCCCGCCGACAGTTCGCGGTCGGGGAGCGTGGCCAGCGTGTCGACGTCGATCAGCACCAGCCGCGGCTGGTGGAACGACCCGATCATGTTCTTGCCGAGCGGATGGTTGATGCCGGTCTTGCCGCCGACCGAGGAGTCGACCTGCGCGAGCAGCGTGGTCGGCACCTGCACGAACTCGATGCCGCGCTGGTAGACGGCCGCCGCGAAGCCGGCCATGTCGCCCACCACCCCGCCGCCCACTGCGACCAGCAGCGCGTCGCGATCGAAGCGGGCCTCGAGCAGCGCGTCGAAGATCCGGTTCAGCGTCTCCCAGGTCTTGTGGGCCTCGCCCGCGGGCAGCACCACTTCCGACAGCAGCGCGGCATGCGGCCGCAGCGTGTCGGCGACGGTCCGTGCGTGCAGGCCGGCGACGTTGGTGTCGGTGACGACGGCCACCATGCGGCCGGCGGCGAGCCGGGCGAGTGCCTCGTTGCCGGCGAGCAGACCGCTGCCCACCTGGATGGTGTACGAGCGATCGCCGAGGGAGACCGGGACTTCACGCATCGCTGGCGGGCTCGTCGGAGGGCGGCGCCGCGGGCGCGGAGTGGCCGAGTCGGTCGAGGATAGCATCGACCACCTGCTCGACCGGCTGGCGGCCGGTGTCGATGGTCAGGTGCGCGATCTCGCGGTAGAGCGGGTCGCGGCGGGCCACCAGCTCCTCGATCCGCGCGCGCGGGTCGGCGGTGCGCAGCAGCGGGCGGACCTTGTCGCGGCGCAGCCGATGCCAGAGGTCACCGACCGAGGCGCGCAGGTAGACGACCCGGCCGCGCGTGCGCAGCGCCTCGCGGTTGCCCGCATCCAGGACCGCGCCGCCACCGGTGGCGAAGACCACGTCGGTGCGCTGCGTGAGCTCGTCGATCAGCGCCGCCTCGCGCCGCCGGAACCCCGGCTCGCCCTCGAGCTCGAAGATGGTCTGCACCGGCACGCCCAGGCGCGCCTCGAGCTCTCGGTCGGCATCGACGAAGGGCCAGCCCAGCCGGCGCGCCAGGCGCTTGCCGACGGTGGTCTTGCCGGCACCCATCATGCCGACGAGAAAAAGGGCCCGGCGGTCGGCCGGGCCCTCGTTCGGGGGCGTGTCGGGGTTCAATCGAGTCGTCTCGGGCGGTCAGTCGGCCGCCGGACTTTACCCCAGTTCGCGGTGCCCGCTGGTCAGGGGCAGGTTCTCGGGAAGCTCGGGCCGACCGGGAACGGGAACGGACTCGGCGTGCCGGGCGGGGCCACCGCCTTGTCGTTCAGGTCTTCCGCGGCGATCGGCAGGTAGAACTGGGCGCTCGCGGCCCCTTCGCTGCCGGCCACCTGCACCCGCACGTCGAGCAGGACCTCGGTCCACATCGCGAAGCTGCGCGGGTACTGGATTTGCACGGCAGCCGTACCGTTGTCGGTCGTGGTCACCGCAGGCGAGGTGCTGGCCACGTTGCCCGGCGTCAGCTGCCCGTCGCCGTTCGTGTCCTCGCCCACCTGGCAGATGCCGTCGCGATTGACGTCCTCGCTCGGGAAGACGCCGGTGATGCTCTGCTCCCATTCCGGCGGGCCGCTCGGACGGGTCACCCAGGTTCCGGTCGCGTACTGCAAGGGCCGCAGGTTGACGATGATCGAGGCGCCCTTGACCGCGTTGCCGGTCGAATCCGTGACCACCACCGCATAGGTCTTCCGGTAGAGCGCCGGATCGATCTTCTCGATCTTGTTGTCGGTGCCGAGCCGCACGAAGAGCTGGCTGCGCGCGACGCTCATGAACGCGGTCTGCGACGCGATGCCGTCGACGGTCGCGACGAGCTTCACCGCGTTCGGGGCCGTGGTGTTCGGTCCGCCGATGAACGAGACGGTCGCGCGTCCGGCCAGGTCGGTGGTCGCGATGCCCGGCTGGATCGAGCCGCCGCTCGGATCGTCGGTGGCGTTGAAGGTCACGACCCGGTTGGCGACCGGGTTGCCGAGCGGGTCGCGCACCACCGCCGTCAGCGTCGAGCGCTGGTCGGTCGAGCCGCCGAGGTTCGGACCGATCGTCGACGGACTCGCCTGCAGGTCGATCTGCGACGGCGTCACCGACACGAAGTTGAAGTTGAACTCCGACGACACGCCGCCGACCCGCGCGGTGATCGTCGCCGGACCGGCGAAGCCCGAGGTGATCCCGAAGTTCGCCGACCCGGTCGCGATGCTCGCCGAGGCGGGCGTCAGCGTGCCGCGGGTGGTCGAGGCATCAACCGTCGTGCCCCCCGGAATGCCGTTCGCCGACTGGTAGGTCACCTGGAGCGCAGCGGTCGTGCCGAGTGCGACGACCGGCGTCGTGCCGACCGTGGAGAAGCCGGACGACGGCGTCACCGACAGGCCCTGGCCGGACACGGTGATCGGCACCGTGCGGGATTCGCCGAGGGCGCTGAACTTGAGCGAGTCGGCGCCCGGCACCGCGCCACGCACGCCGAAGACGGCCTGACCGCCGCCATCCGTCTTGACGGTCGTCGCGGTGAGCGTGTTGCCCTTCTCGGAGGCCGCGGTCACGTCCCAGTTGCCGAGCGGCGCGCCACTGGAGTCCTTGAGCGACACCGTGTAGTTCGACGTGGTCGTGCTGGCGAGTGCGATCGCCGACGGGCCCGAGACGGTCAGGGTCGTGCCGCTCACCCGGATCGTCAGCGGCGTCGACGACACGCCGGACGCCTTGGCCAGCACCGTGATGTCGCGGCTGCGCGGGTCGCTGAGCACGCTCAGCTTCGCGGTGGCGGTACCGGTGTCATCGGTGGTCGCCCGCGTGACCTCGAGGCGCACGCCGCCCGGGGCGCCGGCCGGATCGGAGGCCGACAGCTCGACCGCCACGTTCTTGGCCGCCACGTTGGTGGCCGAGGTGACGAAGACGGTCAGGTCGATGGGCGTCTTGCCGTCCGAGTTGATGGTCGTGGTGTTCGCGACCACCTGCACGGTGCCGACACCGGTGCCCGACGTTCCGGCGCCGCCGCCGGCACCGGCGCCGGAGCCGCCGCAGGCGGACAGTCCGGTCGCGATCGACAGCGGGGCCACGAGTGCCAGCAGGGCGAGCCTGCTGGTGCGGATCAGTCGTTCGAACATGGGCTCGAGCCTTCTTGTATCGGGGCGCCGGATCAGCGGGTGCTCGCGGCGACGTCGGTCACGACGCGCGGCGTGAGGAACACGAGGAGCTCGGTCCGGTCGCTGGTGCGGGCGGTGTTCTTGAACAGGTTGCCGAGGTAGGGGATGTCGCCCAGGAACGGGACCTTGTTCACGCGGTTGCGCTCGAACTGCTCGTAGATGCCGCCGATCACGACGGTGCCGCCGTTCTCGACGAGCACCTCGGTCTGCACCGAGCGCGTGTCGATCGCGAAGCCGGCGGGCGTGAGCTGGCCGACCGCGTCGCGGTTGACCTGCACCTTCATGATCACGTTGCCCTCGGGGGTGATCTGCGGCACCACCTCGAGCTTGAGGTTCGCCTTGCGGAAGGCGACGGCGGTCGCGCCGCTCGAGGTCGCCGTCTGGTAGGGCAGCTCGGTGCCCTGCTCGATCACCGCCTTGCCCTGGTCGGAGGTCAGCACGCGCGGGCTCGACACCACCTTGCCGCGCTGCTCGGCCTCGAGCGCGGAGATCTCGAGGTTGACGAAGCGGGTGAGCGAGGAGCCGAACAGGCTGACCGCGAAGCTCGCCGGGCTCACGCCCGAGATGCCACCGGCCGGCAGGTTCACGAAGTTGGTGTTCGCGATCGCGGTCTGCTGGCCGAGGCCCTGCGCGTTCAGGCCGCTCATGGTGCTGCCCAGCTGCGACGACAGGTCGGCGACGCCCTGCAGGTTGCCGGACACCGTCGAGTAGGCGCTGCTGCCGAGCAGCGGCGCCCCGGCGCCGTAGACCGGCACGTTGAGCGCGGTCGGTGCACCGGTCACCGGGTCGATGACCGAGGTGGTCCGGGCGATGGTGCTGCGGATGTCGTTGAAGCCGAGCTTCACGCCGAGGTTGCGCGAGAAACGGTCGTCGGCCTCGACGATCCGGGCCTCGATCAGCACCTGGCGCACGGCGATGTCGAGCTGGCCGATGATCCGGCGCACTTCCTCGAGACGCGATGCCGTGTCGCGCACGAACAGCTTGTTGGTGCGGACGTCGGGCACCGCGCTGCCGGACTTCGACAGCACGCGCTGCTTGTCGTCGCCGAGCAGCTTCGCGACCGATTCGGCCTTCTGGTAGTTGAGCTGGAAGGTCTCGACGCGCGTCGGCTCGATCTCGGCGATCTGCTGCTTCGACTCGAGGTCGAGCTTCTCCTGGGTGGCGAGCTCGTCGCGCGGCGCGACCAGGATCACATTGCCGTTCTTGCGCATGTCGAGGTTCTTCGACTGCAGCACGATGTCGAGCGCCTGGTCCCAGGGCACGTCCTTGAGCCGCAGCGTGATGCTGCCGGCCACCGAGTCGCGCACGACGATGTTCAGGTTCGTGAAGTCGGCGATCACCTGCAGCAGCGCGCGGATGTCGACGTTCTGGAAGTTCAGCGAGAGCTTGTCGCCGCGGTAGCCGCCGCGCGTGCCCTGCACGAGCTTGTTCGGGTCCTCGCGGACGGGCTTGACCTCGATGACGAACTGCGTGTCGCTCTGGTAGGCGTTGTGTTCCCAGAGGCCGTTCGGCTCGATGATCATCCGGGCGTTCTCGCCCTGCTGGAAGGTGCGCACCGAGCGGACCGGCGTGCCGAAGTCGCTGACGTCCAGACGGCGACGCAGGTTGTCGGGCACGCGCGACTTCAGGAAGTCGACCACGATGGTCTGGCCCTGCTGCTTGATGTCGACGCCCGTCTGCGCGCTCGAGAGCTCGACGACCACGCGGCCCTCGCCGTCCTTGCCGCGACGGAAGTCGATGTCGCGCAGGGCCTGCGTGCCGGGCGCATCGCCCTTGGGGAAGCTGTAGGCGCTGGCGCTCGGGGCGCCGAGGTTGGGCGACCCGGCCCCGCCGGTGATCGGCTCGAGCGTCACCAGGATCGCGTTGCCCTCGACCACCGTGCTGTGGGTCACCGGCCGGCGCAGGTTCAGCACCATGCGCGAGCGGCTGCCGGCCTGCACGACGTTCACGCTGCGGGCCTCGCCCTGCACCAGCTCGATCGGCGCGGTGCCGACGGTGCTGGCGGTGTCGGGGAAGTCGAGCGCGAGCCGGGGCGGGTTCGCGATCGAGAAGGTGGCCGGCTGCCCCTTGGGCGCGGACTTCAGCTGGATGCGAAGCACCGTCTGCGCGCCCTGCTGCGCGGAGGTGATCGACTCGATCGTATTGGCCTGCGCGCGCGCCGTGCCTGCGTGCAGCAGCAACGCGAGTGCGACGAGAAGCGTCGCCGCGAGGGCAATGGGCCCGTTACGGCCGTAGCCGTCGATCGATGCCCGCACTCGAACGCCCATCATTTCCTGCTCTCCTGCACCTGCAGACGCAGGGCCGTGTCCCGTTCGATCCAGTCGCCGGCGGCGTCCTGGACGATCTCCCGTACCGCGATCTCGTCTTCCGAGACACGCGTCACGCGGCCGAAGTTCTGGCCGATGTAGTTGCCGACGCGGACCTGGAACAGCACCGAGTCCGCCTGCAGCAGCGCGGTGGTCGTGCCACGCTGCGCGAGGTTGCCGACCATCTTCAGGCTGTCCAGCGGATACGCCTCGAGCGGCTCGCGCCGCCGCGTGAGGTCCGGACGGATGCCGCCGCCGCCGCGTGCACTGTCGACGGTGCCGACCTTGAGCTTCGCGATGCTGAACGGATCGGTCTCGCCGCTGGCCTGATAGCGGAACGGCTCGAACGACTTGGGTTCGGCGATCGTTTCCTTGATGGCCGGCATGGTGCGGCGGCTCTGGTCCATCCAGGCCCGCAGGTCGTCGCTGTCGGTCTCGCAGCCCGCAAGCGCGAAGGCGAGCACGGCGAGGCCGGCGGCGCGGTGCAGCGTCCCCGTCATTTCTTGGCTCCCGGCGGCTTGGGCCTGGCCGCGGCACGCTGCTGGGCGATCTCTTCGGGATCGAGGTAGCGGAAGGTCTTCGCCGTGGCATCCATCGCGAGCGTCGTGCCCTTCGCGTCGAACTGCTGGATCTGCACGTTGTTGAGCGTCACGATCCGCGCGAGGTTCGCGAGGTCGCTCGCGAACGAACCGAGGTCGTGGTAGTTGCCGACCACGCGCACCGAGATCGGCAGTTCGGCGTAGTAGTCGCGAACGACCGTCTGGCCCGGCTTGAACAGCATGAGCTGCGCGCCTCGCCCGACGCCCGCCTGGTTGATGTCCGACAGCAGCGCGTCCATCTCGGCCTTGCTGGGCAGCTGCTTCTCGAGCTGGCTCACGAACTGGCCGACCTGCTCCTTCTGCTTGCGCAGCAGGGGCAGGTTCACCGCCTGCTTGAGCTTCTCGGTGTACTGGGTCTTGAGCGTTTCTTCTTGAGCGACGCCCGCGTCGAGTTCCTCGACGAGTCCGCGCCAGTAGAGGGCCCAGCCCGCGGTGACGATCGCGGTGAACACCGCGACGAGCAACGCGGCGCGGGGCAGCGCCGGCCACAGGCCCGCGTGGCGGCCCTTGAGGCCCTGGAACTGCGCCGAGACCTGGCTGAAATCGAGCTTGAGGGAGAGATTGGCCATGTGCGTCTCGCGTGCGTCAGCGCAGCGCGCCGAGCTTGATCGGCTCGTCGCGTTCGGCGCGCGGCGCACCGGGCTTCGCGTCCGCGGGGGGCGTGGCGCGCTTCATCAGCGTGTTGAGCGAGAACTCGTAGATCTTGCGGCCTTCGCGCGAGCCGGCGCTCGGGGGCAGCGAGATCTCCTTGATCTCGCCGAGCTCGGGCCGCTCGAGCAGCGGGCTGCGTTCGGCCAGGTTGCGCAGCAGCTCGGCGACGCGCTCGTTGGTCTGCGCATGCCCGGAGAGGGTCACGCGAAGGTCGTCCTGCTTGAGCTGCTTCAGGTACACGCCCTCGGGGGTGAGCCTGACCAGCTCGTCGAACAGCTTCACGGGCGCGGTCCGATCGCTCTGCAGGTTCTCGACCGCCTGCTGACGCGCCTTGAGCGCGGCGATCTCGTCGCGCAGCGTCTTGATCTCGGCGATCTCGGCGTCGAGCTTCGCGTTCTCGGCGACGATGAACGCGTTGCGTTCCTGCTGGGCAGAGATCTGCTGGTTGATCGCGAAACCGCCGGCGAACACGGCGACCGCGCCGGCGATGCCGACCAGCGCGGCGAGGCTGACGAAGTCCTTCTTTCGCCGCTCGCGCTTCATCTCGCGGTGCGGCAGCAGGTTGATCCGGATCGGCGCGAGGTGTCGCACCGTCGGATCGACGAACTCGGTGGTCGGCTCGAGTCCGACCTTGCTCATCTTGGCGCCGGCGCTCATACGTCGAACCTCCGCATCGCGAGGCCGCATCCGACCATCAGCGCCGGCGCATCGAGGCGCAGCTGACGTTCGCGGATGCCGCCGGCGACTTCCATGCCCTGGAAGGGGCTCATGATCTCGGTGGGCACCTGGGTGCGCTCGGCAACTGCCTCGGCGAGCCCGGCGGTCACCGCGCAGCCGCCTGCGAGGAAGATGCGGTCGACCCGCGTGAACGGCGTCGACGTGAAGAAGAACTGCAGCGAGCGCGCGACTTCGGTGGCGCCCTGCTCGACGAACGGCGTGAGCAGTTCGCTCGCGTAGTTGTCGGGGAGGTCACCGCTCTTCTTCTTGAGCTCGGCCTCCTCGAGGGTCAGGCCGTAGAGACGCACGATGTCCTGGGTGAGCTGGCTGCCGCCGAAGGTCTGGTCACGCTCGAAGACCGTCTGGCCGTTGAGCACGACGGTCAGGTTCGTCGTGCTCTGACCGACATCGAACACCGCGAGGATCATCCCCTCGCCCTGGTTCGGCAGGAAGCGCGTGACATGGTCGATCGAGGTGCGCGCCGCGAAGGGCTCGACGTCGATCACCACCGGCTTGAGCCCCGCCATCTCGGCGATCGCGACGCGGTCCTCGACCTTCTCCTTGCGCGAGGCCGCGAGCAGCACCTCGACGTCCTCGTCGGACTGGGCCGCGGGGCCGAGGATCTGGAAGTCGAGGTTCACCTCGTCGATGGAGAACGGGATGTACTGGCTCGCCTCGTTCTCGACCTGGAGCTCGTAGTCCTCTTCGTGCAGGCCGGCCGGCAGCGTGATGCGCTTGGCGATCACCGCCGACGAGGGCAGTGCCATCGCGGCGAGACGCGTCTTCGTGCCGGTACGCCGGATCGCGCGCAGCAGCGCGTCGGCGACCGCCTCGGGCTTCTCGACGTTGCCGTCGACGATGGCGCCGCGCTCGATCGGCTCGATCGCGTAGCGCTCGAGGCGCATGCCCGTCTTCCCACCCGGCACCAGCTCGACGAGCTTGACGTTGGACGCGCTGACGTCGACCCCCAGAATGGGCTGGGTGCCGCGCCTCAAGAGGCCTTGAAGGCTGAGTGCCACGTGCGCCTCGGTCTTGTCAGATGGAAAAAAACGTCATAAAACAGGATCTTACGACGAAATTGTAGAATTAGGATGAGATGCTAACAACAGCGTCGACACACTGTAAAGCTTTTCGCTGTTGCATTTGCCCGGGTCACACCCCGCCCGTCGACCCCCCTGCTCCACTCATCGACTGCTCCGGCAAAGTGGTCGAACGACCGGTCAGGCCACGCTTGGAGGCGGGGATGGATGGGGTCGGCGAGCCCTATAATCGGCACCTGTCCGACCATCCGGCCTCCCATGAAGTCAGTGCGCGCCCGCCTCGCGCCGATCGATCGTTCGCGGCGCGAACGGGGTTTCGGCCTGCTGACCCTGCTCACGGTCCTGGTGGTCGTGCCGCTGGCCCTCGCTGTCGCCGCGGCCCTGACGCTCGGGCTGGCGGCGGTGCTGGCGTCCGACCGGCTGCCGTCCCTCGATGTGCTGACCGACTACCGGCCCAAGGTCCCGCTGCGGATCTGGACGGCGGACGGCGTGCTGATCGGCGAGTTCGGCGAGGAGCGACGCAGCGTCGCCCGGATCGAGGACGTGCCTCAGGTCATGAAGCAGGCGATCCTGGCCGCCGAGGATGACCGGTTCTTCGAGCACAGCGGGGTCGACCTGCTCGGCATCGCGCGCGCGGCGCTCGCCAACGTGGCGGCGGGCGGCAAATCGCAGGGCGCGAGCACGATCACGATGCAGCTCGCGCGCAACTTCTTCCTCTCGAACGAGCGCAGCTACACCCGCAAGATCTACGAGATCCTGCTCGCGCTGAAGATCGAGACCCAGCTCACCAAGGAACAGATCCTCGAGATCTACCTGAACCAGATCTTCCTCGGCCAGCGCGCGTACGGCTTCGCGTCGGCGGCGCAGATCTACTACGGCAAGCCGCTCGCCAAGATCACCGCGGCCGAGGCGGCGATGCTCGCCGGACTGCCGAAGGCCCCGTCGGCCTACAACCCGGTGGTCAACCCCAAGCGCGCCCGGATCCGTCAGCAGTACGTGCTCGGCCGGATGCGCTCGCTCGGTTCGCTGACCGAGGAGCAGTACCAGGCGGCCATCAAGGAAGAGCTCCGGCTGCAGCCCGACCGCGGCGACTTCGCCGTCAAGGCACCGTATGTGGCGGAGTTCGCGCGGATGCTCGCCTTCGAGCAGTTCCGTGACGAGACCTACGTCGGCGGCCTCAACGTCTACACCACGGTGCTCGCCGACGATCAGCGGGCGGCCAACGCGGCGGTGCGCCAGGGCGTGCTCGAGTACGACCGGCGCTACGGCTTCCGGGGTCCGGAGGCGCAGGTCGAGCTGCCGGCCGACCCGCAGCGGCGCGACGAGAAGATCGAGGAAGCCCTGCTCGAGGCCGGCGAGATCGACGACTTCCTGCCGGCGGTCGTCACCTCGGTGGAAGCGAAGGCGATCCGCGTCGCGCGCAGCCGGGGCCAGTCGGTCGAGATCACCGGCGACGGGCTGAAGCTGGTAGCGCCCTGGCTGTCGGAGAAGGCGCCGGTGGCGAGGCGTCTCAAGCCCGGCATGGTCATCCGCGTCGCCGAGGGCCCGAAGGGCTGGGAGGTCACCCAGGTGCCCGAGGTGCAGGCCGCGTTCGTGTCGGCCGACACCGGCGACGGCGCGATCCGCGCGATGGTCGGCGGCTTCGACTTCAACCGGAACAAGTTCAACCGGGTGACCCAGGCCTGGCGCCAGCCCGGGTCGAGCTTCAAGCCGTTCATCTACTCCGCCTCGCTCGAGAAGGGGTTCATGACCAGCACCATCATCAACGACGCGCCGGTGATCGTGGACCCGGCCGTCACCGGCGGTCAGGTCTGGGAGCCCAAGAACTACGACGGCAAGTTCGAAGGCCCGATGACGATGCGCACCGCGCTGGCGAAGTCGAAGAACATGGTCTCGATCCGGCTGCTGCAGGCGATCGGGCCGCAGTACGCGCAGGACTACGTGACGCGCTTCGGCTTCGACGCGGAGCGCCATCCGCCGTATCTCACGATGGCGCTGGGCGCCGGCGCGGTGACGCCCTGGCAGATGGTCGGGGGCATCTCGGTGTTCGCCAACGGCGGCTACCGCGTGGAGCCCTACCTGATCGCCCGCGTGACCGACGCGAGCGGCAAGGTGCTCGCCCAGGCGCGCCCGGCCAAGGCCGGCGACGAGGCCCTGCGCGCCATCGACGCGCGCAACGCGTTCCTGATGGACAGCCTGCTGCGCGACGTCGTCCGCAAGGGCACGGCGACCGCGGCGCTGCGTCTGAAGCGCACCGATCTCGCCGGCAAGACCGGCACGACCAACGATTCGCACGACGCCTGGTTCGCCGGGTACTCGCCGCGGGTCGCGGGCGTGGCCTGGGTCGGGTTCGACCAGCCGCGCAAGCTCGGCGACCGCGAGACCGGCGGCGGGCTCGCGCTGCCGATCTGGATCAACTACATGGCGGTCGCCCTCAAGGGCGTGCCCGACAAGCCGCTCGAGCCGCCGGCAGGCGTCGTGCAGCAGAACGGCGAGTGGTACTACGCCGAGACCCGGCCCGGTCAGGGCGTGGCCTCGCTCGGCGTCGCCGAGGACGGGCTGGGCACCGGCGAACGCGGCGAGCAGGTCCGCGAGCAGGTGTTCTAGGCTTCGCCGCCCGCCCGGCGCCTTGGCCGCGTCGGCGCCTTATCCGTAGTAGCCCGATCGGTCCGGCGTCGACCCGGTGTGGCGTCCGCTCGCCTCGTCGCGCGCGGTGGGCGAATCGGTCGGCACCGAGCGCAGCGCGACGGGTGGCGCGCCGGGATCGGGCGGCAGGCCGCCCCGCATCACCTTGAGCCGGTTGTCGATCGTGCGCACGCCCTCGCTGCGGCCCACGCTCGAGGCGATCGCATGCTTGGCGGGCGGGTCGGCCACGATGCCGGAGAGCGTGACCCGGCCGTCGATCACCGTGACCGACACGTCGCCGGCATCCAGGCCGGGCTCGCCGGCGAGCCGAGATCGGATGTCTGCCCGGATGGCCGCATCGGTGCGCGGTCCGGCTGCAGCGCCTGACACGGGTGGCATGTCGGACGGCGTGTGCCCCTCGGGGCGGGCGTCGGTGGTGGGGTCGTGCTGCATGCAGGGCTCTCCGGCTTCGTTGCGCCGCCCCCGGGCAGGCATGCACCGTGCCCGGCGACTGCGCGTGCCTACAGGCCGCGACGAGGGGCGCCGGGGAAGATGGGCACCGGGCGGGCGTCTCGGGGCGTGGTCGAGGCGACCCGCAGGGCCGCTGCGGCGAGGCGCGAGGGCGCGGTGCGCGTGACCTCGGCTGCGGCCTGCGGTCGACGCGCGGCGAGGCGCGCCTCCTGATGCCAATGAGTGGCGTCCGCGAGACTGCCCAGCGTGGCCGCACTGATCGCGACGGTCCTGCGGTCCTGCTCGTGGAGCGTCTCGAGCGAGACGCCCTCGACCTCGAGCGAGGCGACGACCTCGAGCCCCGAGCGCGCGCCGTGGCCGATGACCCGCGGCACGTCCGATGCGTCGCGTCCGGTGCCCACGCGCAGCAGCGCGGCGCGCGGCACGCGGTGCGTCGGATCCAGCGCGAGCCACGCGTCGTCGACCAGCACCTCGATCCATGGATGCGGCACGACGGCGGTCGTGCTGCCGATCGGGACGGTGGTGACGAAGCGCGCGGGCAGGCCCGCCGCACGGCACATCGCAATGGCCAGATGGGCGAGCTCGGTCGCGGTACCGACACCGCGCGCGAGCGTGGCGCGAACACCGCCCGCATCCTCGTCGCCCGGATCGGACATCGCCGCCTCGGCCGTCGGCACCCGGACGCGCCGGCGCACCCAGCGCTCGATGGCGAGCATCCGTTCGAACGGCGGGTCGATGTGCACGAACTCGCGGTCCGCCAGGGCCGTGAGCGTGTCGGAGGCGCACCAGCGGCTGGGCCGCAGGAAGCGCTGCGACTCCGGCGCGCCGAGGCGCAGCTGCGCGAGCGCGCCACGCCGCACGCGGGCCTGCGACGGACCGACGTGGAGCAGCCGCAGCCGCGCCTCGAGGTCGACGTCGAGGCGTCCGCCACGGGCATCGAGATGCAGGAAGCGCGTGGCGGTCGCGGCATCGACACGGACCGACTGGGCGCTCGCGCCGTGGACGCTCAGGCGCTCCATCGCCAGCTGCTGGTGGTGCGTGCAGGCCGGCAGCACCGCGAGCACCAGCACCGCACCGGGCGACGCCTCGCACCGCAGCCGCAGGCGGTAGCGCAATGCGATCAGTCGTTCGATCATGCAGGGTGGACCTGCAAGGAGCGCGCCCGACTTCGACGCCCTGCGACACGCGCCGTTCGAACAGGGGTCGGTTGCGTCGCGGCGATCCGCCTCCGACCCGGCACCGGGTCGTGCTCCGACACCGCCGTCCCGCGCACGTCGCTAGATTGGCGCAGGTGGTCCGGCATCCCGAGGCCACGCGACGGCACGAGGCTGGGCGGGACGATGATCGCTCTGATGGTCGAGGACTCGGCGCTGGTGCGCGGCCGGCTCATCCCCATGCTCGCGGCGTTCAGCGGCGTGCGGGTCGTCGCCTGCGCCGAGTCATCGCGTGATGCGCTGGCCTGGCTGCGCGACAACCGATGCGACCTGGTGCTGCTGGACCTGTCACTGCACGGCGGCAGCGGCATCGGCCTGCTCGATGCGCTCGAGCACGCCCCGGACGTCGTCGGGGCGGTCCCGCGACGGATCGTGCTGACCAATCACGCGAGCGATGCGGTCCGCCGGCACTGCGAGGCGCTGGGGGCCGCCGTGTTCGACAAGTCGATCGAACTCGACGAGCTGTTCGAGTTCCTCAGGCGTGGCCACTGCACCGTGCATTGACGGACCGGCCGTCGCGGCGCACGGCCCGCGCCGCGTGGCTACTGGATCAGACCGTTCTTCATCGCGTAGTAGGTCACGTCGCTGTTCGAGCGCAGGGCCAGCTTCTCCAGCACGCGCGAGCGGTACGTGCTGATCGTCTTGAAGCTCAGGTTCAGCACGTTGGCGATCGCGGTCACCGACTCGCCCTTGGCCAGCCTGAGGAAGACCTGCAGCTCCCGGTCCGAGAGCTGCGTGTGCGGCAGCTCGTCGCCGTGCGCACCCAGGCCGTTGGCGAGCAGGTCGCCGACCGCCTCGCTCACGAAGCGCCGGCCCTGCGCGACCGAGCGGATCGCGCGCAGCAGGTCCGCAGGCTCGCAGTCCTTGGGCAGGTAGCCGGACGCGCCGAGCTTGAGCATCTGCAGCGCGTAGTGCTGCTCGGGGAACGAGGACAGCATCAGCACCGGCAGCTCGGGCTTGCGCAGACGGATGGCACGCAGCACGTCGACGCCGTTCTGCCCGGGCATCGAGATGTCGAGCAGCATCACGTCGCAGGCATCGCTGCGGACCATGTCGAGGGCCTCGCGGCCGGTCGGCGCCTCCTCGACGCTCTCCATGTCCGGCTGGCCGGAGAGGAACTGGCGAAAGCCGGCGCGAACGATCGGATGGTCGTCGCAGATGACGACCCGGAGCTTGCGGCTGGTGCTGCTCTGAGCGGGGTTCATGTCGTTCGTTCTCCTGACGGGCACCGTAATTGCTGACTTCGGTTGGACAGCCCGAGCGTGTCGGGTCTGCTGCAACGGAGATGCAACCATCGTGCCCGCCTCGAGCCGCCCTCCCACTCGACAACGCGTCGAACCCCCATCCCTGACTGCCGGTCCAGGCGACGACGCCCGCTTCGCGGCGTGGCTGCAGCGGACTCGCGAATCGGAGCGGGCAGCGCTCGCCCGCGAGCTGCACGACGAGCTCGGCGCCATCCTCACCGCGGCCCGCCTCGACGCCGCGTGGATCTCGGCGCAGCCCGCGAGCCATGAGCCGGCGATCGCGCAGCGGCTGGCGGCGCTGCAGCAGGTCCTGATGCAGGGCATCGAGCTCAAGCGCCGGATCATCGACGACCTGCATCCGACGATCCTCACGCATCTCGGCCTGCCGGCCGCGCTCGAGCAGCTGCTCGCCTCGCATCGGATGCGCTTTCCGGGCCGCGTGAGCGCCTCGCTCGACCCCGCCGTGCGGCTCGCCGGCGAACCCGCACTGGCGCTCTATCGGATCGTCCAGGAGGCGCTGACCAACATCCACAAGTACGCGCGTGCCGACCTCGTGCGGGTGACGCTGCGACGCGTGCAGGGTCGCATCGAGCTGGCGATCGACGACGACGGCACGGGCTTCGATGCCGATGCGGTCGGACCCGACCGTCACGGCCTGGCGGGCATGCGGCATCGGATGCTCGCCGTCGGCGGCCGGCTGGCAGTGACCTCGACGAAGGGCTGCGGCACGTCGATCCGCGCGAGCCTGCCCGTGCCCGCTCGCGAGCGCGCGCAGACGAGCCCGCGTCGCCAGCCTTCGAGCATCCCGGCCGCGGCCTTCGGCGGCGGCAGCGGGCGGCAGCAGCCGCCTGCGCAGCAGCGCGTCACCGCGCCACACCTCCAACCCTGACACCAGAGAGACCCACCATGAGCATCCTGAATCACGGCAACGCATCCGGCGCTGCAGACGCACGCGGCGGCAACGGCACCGACTCCCTCACGACCCAGCGCGGTCGCGGCGCACTGCACGCCGATGCGGACGGGCGCTCGGAGTTCGGCGACTTCCTCGACGACCTCTCCGAGCTCGCCCGCGGCGCGGGCGGGCACGGCGACCTGCGCGGCGAGATCGAGCGGCGCGTGTCGCAGGCCCGCGGCCGCATGGACGACGCGCTCGAGGAGGGCGTCGAGATGGGTCACCGCGCGCGCCGCGAGATGCGCCGCCAGATGCACCGCGGCCTCGACTACTCGCGCGACACCGTGACGGAACGACCGCTGTCGGCCATGACGGCCGCGGCCATCGGCGGGCTGATCGTCGGGCTGCTGCTGACGCGGCGTCACTGAACGACCGCGCTCAGGCGCCCGTCGTCCGCGGTCGTTGCATCCGCTGTCGTTCCATCCGCTGTCGTTCCATCCGCTTTCCTTTCGTCCGCTTTCCTTCCATCCACTCGGAGTCCCTTCCATGACCCTCTCCCTTCCCTTCATCCGCCGCGCCGCCGTAGTCGTCGTGCTCGCCGCCGCGATGGGCGCCTGCTCGGTCGCACGCAACCAGGAGACCGTGGGTGCCTACGTCGACGACTCGCTGATCACCGCCGACATCAAGTCGAAGATGGCCTCGGACAAGGACGTCGCCGCGACGTCGATCAGCGTCGAGACGCTGAACGGCGTCACTCAGCTCTCCGGCTTCGCGAAGTCGCAGCTCGAGAAGGAGCGGGCTGCCGAGATCGCCCGCCAGGCCAAGGGCGTACGCGCGGTGCGCAACGACATCGTCGTGCGACCGCAGCAGTAACGCGCTGCGGCGAGCGCCGTTGCGACGCGCGGACCCCGGGTCCGCGCGTCGTCCACGTGGTCAACGCGGATGGACATGACCCATCGGGGAACGCGGCCGCGGCCGCCGACGCGAGGCCTTCAGGTCGAAGCGCCCTGCGACGGTGCCCTGGCCAGCCGGCCGACCCGCACCCGCCCGGGCGACGCGGGGCCCGCGACGACACCGTCCCGCGCGGTCGCGTTGGCCGACCGGATAGGCGCCGCGCTGCGCAGCGCGCGCGCGACGCTCGTGCGCCGCCTGCCCGGGCGGGCTGCGACGCCGCGCGCCCTCCTTCGGCGATCCGCCACCGTCGACGACACGCTGCGGGCGGTCAACGCCGCGTTCGTCTCCATCGGCACGCCGGGGTCGGTGGCGGAACACCTTGCGAGGATCGCCGCGGCGTCGCGCGAGATCGTCCCAGCGACGATCGCGATCGCCATCGTGTTTCGCGCGGCCCCCGGGATCGGCCCACCGATCGGACTCGATGCGGAGCCTGCACTGCCCACGGTCGAGCTCGACCGGTGGCGGGCAGCGGCCCGCGACTCGGTGCGCACGGCCGAGCCGCCCGCCCCCGCCGGGGCGGTGAGCGTGCGCCTGGCCGCGCCGCTGCGCGATGCGCACGGTCGCACGCGCGGCTACCTGCTGCTCGGACGTCGGCTCGGTGCATTCGACCCCGAGGACGAGGCGGTGCTCACGCAGTTCGCGCTGCTGGTCGGCGCCTCGCTGTCGCTGCACGAGACACTCGCCCGCGAGCGCCAGGCGCGGGCCGAGGCCGAGCGCGCCGACCGCGCGAAGGACGAGATCCTCGCCGTCGTCTCGCACGAGCTGCGCACGCCGCTCAACGCCATCCAGGGCTGGCTGCACGTGCTGCGTCGCCGCCGCGTCGACGACGCCCGGATGCTCGACCGCGCGATCGAGGTGATCCAGCGCAACCTCGACATGCAGCTGCGGCTCGTCGACGACCTGCTCGACACCGCCCACATCGCCGACGGGACGCTGGGACTCGCGCTGCGTCCGCTCGACCTCGTGCCGCTGCTGCACACCGCGGTCGAGACGCTGCGGCCGCTCGCTGCCGCGGGACGGGTGGCGATCAGCCTGTCGGTGCCGCCCGGCCCCGTCGTGACCGTGGGCGATGCCGCCCGCCTCGAGCAGGTCGTCTGGAACCTGCTCGCCAACGCGGTGAACTTCACCGCGCCCGGCGGCCATGTCGCGCTGCGGCTCGAGCAGCTGGGCTGGCTCGTCCAGCTCGAGGTCGAGGACGACGGCCAGGGCATCGAGCCGGCGTTCCTGGCGCAGGTCTTCGACCGGTTCCGCCAGGCCGACAGCTCCAGCACCCGCGCCGTCGGCGGCCTGGGGCTCGGTCTGGCACTCGTGCGCCACGTCGTGCTGGCCCACGGCGGCCAGGTGGTGGCCCGCAGCGACGGCGCGGGTC
>CAIUGQ010000127.1 GCA_903898725.1 uncultured Burkholderiales bacterium
AGCTGCGTGGCGAGGTCCGGCTCGGCCTCGTCGCGCAGCTCGTGCATCAGCACCCAGCGCTGACTGGAGGTGATCAGTACCTCCGCCGCTCCGGCCTCCCGATGGCGGACCGAGTCCTTGCCGGGCTTGTCGATGTCGAACGCATGATGGGCGTGCTTGATGAGCGAGACGCGCAGACCGCGGGCGACGAAGCGCGGGATGAGCTGCTCGATCAGCGTGGTCTTGCCGGTACCGGAGTAGCCGGCGAAGCCGAAGACCTTCACGTCCGGCGCCGCCGGCCGGCTCAGGCCGGGGGCGGCGCGGAGGCCGCGGCCGGCATCGGGTCGACCGCGGGGGCACGCTCGGCGATGTAGCGCTTGAGCATCGCCACATCGGCCGGCATGCGGGCATAGCGCTGCACGTGCGACTCGATGCCTTCGTAGGCCGCAGGGCGTCCGGGCGCCCGGCCGATCGCCTCGACGATCGTCTCGGCGAACTTCGCCGGCAGCGCGGTCTCCAGGCAGACCATCGGGACCCCCGGTTCGCGCCAGCGCTGCGCGACCGCGAGTCCGTCGGCGGTGTGCGTGTCGACGACCACGCCGAATCGGGCATCGGTCTCGCGGATCGTGGCCAGACGGGTCGCATGGTTGCTGGCGCCGGACACGAAGCCGAACGAGGCGATTCGCGCGAACTCGGGGGTGCCCGACAGGTCGAACGCACCGCGCGTCTCGGCCTCTCGCCAGAGCCCGGCGGTGCGGGCGCCGTCCTGCCCGACCAGATCCCAGATGAATCGCTCGAAGTTCGAGGCCTTCGAGATGTCCATCGAGGGGCTGCTCGTCTGGTGGGTGTCGGCGGTGACCCGCGGCCGGTACACGCCGGTGCGGAAGAACTCGTCGAGCACGTCGTTCTCGTTGGTGGCGACGACCAGCCGACGGATCGGCAGGCCCATGCGCCGCGCGATGTGACCGGCGAGCACGTTGCCGAAGTTGCCGCTCGGCACGGTGAACGACACCTCGCGCGGCCCGCCGTCGGCGGTCACCGCGAACCAGGCCTTGAAGTAGTAGACCACCTGCGCGACCACGCGCGCCCAGTTGATGGAGTTGACCGTGCCGATCGCGTGGCGGGCCTTGAAGCGCAGGTCGCCGGAGACCGCCTTGACCATGTCCTGGCAGTCGTCGAACACGCCGTCGACCGCGATGTTGAAGATGTTCGCGTCGCGCAGCGAGAACATCTGCGCGGTCTGGAAGGGGCTCATCCGCCCGGCCGGCGACAGCATGAACACGCGGATGCCGCGGCGCCCGCGCATCGCGTATTCGGCGGCGCTGCCGGTGTCGCCCGAAGTCGCGCCGAGGATGTTCAGCGATCGTCCCTCGCGGGCCAGCACGTACTCGAACAGGTGTCCGAGCAGCTGCATGGCGACGTCCTTGAAGGCGAGCGTCGGACCGTTCGACAGACGCAGCAGGTGCAGGTCGGGCTCGAGCGTGTGCAGCGGCACGATGTCGGGCGAGCCGAAGGTCTCGGCGGTATAGGTGCGCTGCACCAGCGCATGCAGGTCGGCATCGGCGATGTCGTCGCAGAACAGGCGCAGCAGCACGAAGGCCAGGTCGGCGTACGGCAGCGTGCGCCACCGGCCGAGCGTCGCCTCGTCGATGGACGGGTAGTGGTCGGGCACCACCAGCCCGCCGTCGGGCGCGAGCCCGCCCAGCAGGATGTCGGTGAACCGCTGCGGCGGCATGCCGCCGCGCGTCGAGAGGTAGCGCATGGAGTTCTCTATGTGTGACGCGGTGCCCGCGACGCGCGAACGGACCGTGGCGGGCAGGCCGGACTCAGTTCAGGTCCTCGAGCCGGATCCGCGTCACCTTGGAGAGCACGGTGGGCAGCGCCTCCATCTGACGGATCGCGTCGTCGCAGCGGTGCTCGATGGTGACGTGGGTCAGGAGGATCAGGTCGGTCTGGCGCTCGCCCTCGGCCGGCTCGCGCTGCAGCACCGCATCGATGGAGATGCGCGCATCGGCCAGGATCCGCGTGATGTCGGCGAGCACACCCGGCTCGTCGGCGACGCGCAGCCGCAGGTAGTAGGCGCTCTCGATCTCGGTGATCGGCAGGATCGGCAGGTCGGCCATCGCGTCCGGCTGGAACGCGAGGTGCGGCACGCGGTTGCCCGGATCGACCGTGAGCGTGCGCACCACGTCGACGAGATCGGCGACGACCGCGCTGGCGGTCGGCTCGGCCCCCGCGCCCTTGCCGTAGTACATCGTGTGGCCGACCGCATCGCCCTTGACCCAGACCGCGTTCATCGCGCCCTCGACATTGGCGATCAGCCGCTTCGACGGGATGAGCGTCGGATGCACCCGCAGCTCGATCCCGTGCTCGCGGCGGCGCGTGATGCCGAGCAGCTTGATGCGGTAGCCGAGCTTCTCGGCGTAGCGGATGTCCTCCGCCTGCAGCGACGAGATGCCCTCGACGTGGGCACGATCGAACTGCACCGGAACGCCGAAGGCGATCGCGGACATGATCGTCACCTTGTGCGCGGCGTCGACGCCCTCGATGTCGAAGGTCGGGTCGGCCTCGGCATAGCCCAGGCGCTGCGCCTCGGCGAGCACCACGTCGAAGGGCAGGCCCTTGTCGCGCATCTCGGAGAGGATGAAGTTCGTCGTGCCGTTGATGATCCCGGCGATCCATTCGATGCGGTTGGCCGTGAGGCCCTCGCGCAGCGCCTTGATGATCGGGATGCCGCCGGCCACCGCCGGCTCGAAGGCCACGGTCACGCCCTGCTCGCGCGCGGCCGCGAAGATCTCGTTGCCATGCACCGCGAGCAGCGCCTTGTTGGCGGTGACCACGTGCTTGCGGTGCGCGATGGCCTCGAGCACCAGCTGCCGCGCGATGCCGTAGCCGCCGATCAGCTCGACGACGACCTCGATCGAGGGATCGCGCACGATCGAGAATGCATCGTCGGTGACGCGGGCACGCTCGCCGACGAGCGCGCGTGCACGGGAGACGTCGAGGTCCGCGACCGCGGCGATCTCGATGCCGCGGCCGGCGCGACGCGTGATCTCCTGCTGGTTGCGGGTGAGGACCGCGAAGGTGCCGGCGCCGACGGTGCCGATGCCGAGCAGGCCGACGCGGACCGGAGCGAGCTTGATCGCGCTCATGCGCCCTCCCCGCTCACGCCGCCACCCGGGGCATCAGCCCGTCCTTGCGGAACATCTCCTTGATGCCCCGCACCGCCTGCCGCGTGCGCTGCTCGTTCTCGATGAGCGCGAAGCGGACGTGACCGTCACCGTAGTCGCCGAAGCCGATGCCCGGCGAGACCGCGACCTTCGCCTCGGCCAGCAGCCGCTTGGCGAACTCGAGCGAGCCCGCCGCCTTGTACGGCTCGGGGATCTCGGCCCAGATGTACATCGAGGCGCGCGGCACCTCGACCATCCAGCCGGCCTCGTGCAGCCCCTTGGCGAGAACGTCGCGCCGGCGCTGGTACTGCAGGCGGATCTCCTCGACGCACTCCTGCGGACCGTCGAGGGCGGCGATCGAGGCGACCTGGATCGGCGTGAAGGTGCCGTAGTCGTGATAGCTCTTGATGCGGGCGAGCGCGTTCACCAGTTCCTTGTTGCCCACCATGAAGCCGATCCGCCAGCCGGCCATGTTGTAGCTCTTGCTCATCGTGAAGAACTCGACGGCGACCTCGCGCGCGCCGGGCACCTGCATGATGGACGGCGCCACGAAGCCGTCGAAGGTGATGTCGGCATAGGCGAGGTCGTGCACGACGAGGATGTCGTGCTGCCGGGCCAGCGCGATCACACGCTCGAAGAACCCGAGGTCCACGCACATCGCGGTCGGATTGCTCGGGAAGCCCAGGATCATCATCTTGGGCTTGGGGATCGATTCGCGGATCGCGCGCTCGAGCTCGACGAAGAAGTCGGTGCCGGGCGTCATCCGGACCGAGCGGATGTCGGCGCCGGCGATGACCGCACCGTAGATGTGGATCGGGTAGCTCGGATTCGGCACGAGCACGGTGTCGCCGCGATCGAGCGTGGCGAGCATCAGGTGGGCGAGGCCCTCCTTGGAGCCGATGGTGACGATCGCCTCGGAATCCGGGTCGATGTCGACCGCGAAGCGCCGCTTGTACCAGTCGGAGATCGCGCGGCGCAGCCGCGGGATGCCCTTGGACACCGAGTAGCCATGGGTGTCCGGGCGCTGGGAGGCCTCGACCAGCTTGTCGACGATGTGCTGGGGGGTCTGCCCGTCGGGGTTGCCCATGCTCATGTCGATGATGTCCTCGCCACGCCGCCGGGCGGCCATCTTGAGCTCGGCGGTGATGTTGAAGACGTACGGGGGCAGTCGACGGATGCGGGAGAAGTCGCGCGGCGCGCTCATGTAGGATCCCTGCTCGGGCCGCGTCGAACGGTGCGTCGCGGCCGTCATCATTAAACCGATAATGTAGCATTTTCAAGCAGTTGCCGGCCGCGCCCGGCCCCCACGCCCGCACGACGATGAAGCTCCACGCGAACCGCGACCCTGCGCTCAACACCCTCACCGCCTACGGGCCGGGCTGGCTCGAGGTCAATGCCCGCCGCTACGAGCACGCGCTCCTCGTGCAGCCCGAGAGCCCGCTGCAACCCTGGGCCCCGGCCCGCTTCGAGGACCTCGCCGACGCGCACTTCGAGGCGATCCTCGCGCACGCGCCGGAGGTGGTGCTGCTCGGCACCGGCGCCGTGCAGCGCTTCCCGCATCCGCGACTGATCGCCGCGCTCGCCGAGCGCCGCATCGGGGTCGAGGCGATGGACACCGGTGCGGCCTGCCGCACCTACAACATCCTGATGGCCGAGGGCCGCAAGGTGCTCGCCGCGCTGCTGCCCGCCTGAGGCGGCCCGCGCGGACCCGCCTGGCACCGCCAGGCACCGCGAACCGGGCCCGGCGGGACGCATTCCCGGCTGTGCTATCGTCGATTCGTCCCATCCACGGAGTGTTCGAATCGTGACGGTCAGCGTCGGCAAGAAGGTTCCCGATTTCAGCGCCGAAGCCACCGGCGGGCCGTTCCGCCTGAAGGCGATCGACGGCGTGCTGGTGCTGTACTTCTATCCGAAGGACAACACCCCGGGCTGCACCACCGAGACCGCCGCGTTCGGCGAAGCCCATGCGGCCTTCCAGGCGGCCGGTGCTTCGGTCTTCGGGGTCTCGCGCGACAGCCTGCGCTCGCACGAGGGCTTCAAGGCGAAGCTCGGACTGCCGTTCGAGCTGATCTCCGACGCCGACGAGGCGGTCTGCACCGTCTTCGACGTGATGAAGATGAAGAACATGTACGGCAAGCAGGTCCGCGGCGTCGAGCGTTCGACCTTCGTGATCGGCGCCGACCGCAAGCTGCTGCGCGAGTGGCGCGGCGTCAAGGTCCCCGGACACGTGGACGAAGTCCTGCAGTTCGTCCAGTCGCTCTGACCCCCCCGCCCCGTCCGGATCACCCTCGATGCCCCTGCCCAAGGCTCCGACCAAGCCCGCCACCCTTCTCGACCTGACCACCGCCGTGCTGGCCCGTCCGCCCCGTCCCCGGGGCCGCGGTGCCGAGGCGTCTGCCAGCGAGCCGCAGGCGATCGAGACGGCCGTCATCGATGAGGCCGCACCGGAGACGCCGGTCCGGGAAGCAGCGGTTCGCCAGCCGCCGGCACGCGGCGCGCAGCGGCGGCCGGTCGCGGCCTCCGACGCACCGATGCCCGAAGGGGCCGCACTGCTGCGTGCCCCGGCGGGCCCGAAGGCGGCCGCCCCGCGCACGTCCGCCCCGGCGCCGATCACCGCCGGCGCGCCGGTCACGCCGCCGCCCGCCGCCGGGTCCGAGCCGACAGGACCCGTCGAGGCGGCCCGTCCGGCCGCCCCCGCACCGTCGACACGCACCCCCGAGCGCATGCCGTCGAC